>DAOVCF010000143.1 GCA_030670165.1 Candidatus Stahliibacteriota bacterium
TTTCTATTAGGGAGGGCTCTCTGGAGAGAGCGGCGTTATTGGAGGAAATGGCAGTGGGTTGTACTTCGTATATCTTCCGCGTCCCCTTTGCTGACGCGGCGGCAGGCAGGGCTAAGCCGAGGCTTATCCCTACCAGAAGAAGGACGATAGTTCGTTTCATCTTGCCTCCTCTATTAACTCTTTGCCTGTGATAAGCGAAACTCTTCTGACTGAACCTCCATCTACGGCAACACCCGCTGCTTGTGAGACTGTTTGAACAACACTTCCGTTGTCCAGATCAATGGTGACGTGCCCCTCGTTTTGATCGGGAATGTGATCGTAGTAAGTCTCCCCGTCTGGATCGCACAGAAGGATAGCCACCACGTCAATTTGACCGGTAGGGTTGCCAAGTATATCCAAACTGATGGTGCCCTTTACCGAGTCGGTATTTGCCGGGCGATAGGGGTCTCCTACCGAACCTGCGGGTGTCTCGGACCATCCGTTGACATTGCCGTCCCATGCATAGATCTCATCCTCGTTGATCCTGCCGTCTTTTCCGAATTCAGCGCCCGCCAACATCATGAAGTCAGCACCGATGTCGTTCGGAACCGCCTCAGCACCCCAGCCAGGAGTCGACGTAGAAAGACCTGTTGAAGCATCCTGATCGGTATCGAAATAGATCGTAAGGATTACATCATCGTAGGCATTAGGGATGGCCGCATACGTCTGGACCTTAAACTCAAGGGCGCCGTCCGAGAAGTCCGCGTCAACGTAAAGGTAGTGACCGTTGTATGGTACGTTCCCGTCGTCCGGGTCATCTGCCAGAAGAAGCCAATCGCCCAGGCCGGTGTATACGATGCGCTCACGGCACCCGGGCAGTAACGCCGTCAGGACAAGAAGTACTGAGAAAATAAGTGTTGTGCGTTTCATCTTGCTCTCCTTCGCGTGTTACTACGATTTTTGAGGCCGCGTGCCCTTCTGGTGCCTTAAGACGCAGGAAGTAAACGCCCGGTCCAACCAGAAGACCTCTCTCATCACGGAAATTCCACAAGGTTTCGTATTCGCCCGCTGGAACCTCCCCTGACAGGAGCCGCCTGACTAACTGGCCGTTGACGTTGTAAATCGAAAGTTCGATGTTGGTGGATACAGGCGTTCCGTAGCGTATCTCGATCTCGCTCCGGGCAAGGCTCGCCAATTCCATTGTCTGGGTGAAGAACTCGCCCGGCAGCACAAATAAGCATATGGTGTCGCTTGTCGAGTTAGAACCGACGGTATTGGAGACGGTCAGCCGAACGGTAAATTCCCCTGCCGAGGTGTAGATGTGTGTGGGGTTCTGCTCGGTCGAGGTCCCATTATCCCCGAAGTTCCAACCCCAGGAAGTTGGATTCCCCGCGGACTGATCCGTGAACACTACCTCCATGCGGTGCGTAAGGGGTACGTACCCTATCGAGGGGTTGGCGGTGAACGCCGCCTGAAGGGCCTCGGTAACCGTGATGTAGCCCGCTTTCGTTTCGGTGTCCTGCTCGCTCCCGTCAGAAACTGTAAGTGCAACGGTATAGGTGCCAGCGTTCTGGTAGGTATGTGTAGGATTTTCTAGATCCGAGGTTGCGCCGTCTCCGAACTCCCAGGACCAGGAGGTTAGATTGCCCATTGACTGATCGCTGAAGGCGACCTCGAGGGGTGCTGGTCCTGTTCTCGGGTTGGCTGAGAAATCAGCATCCAGAGGCGGAGGAGCGCTGCTCACCACAATGTAGTCCGTTTTGGTCTCCGTGTCCGAGCCGTATGCGTTGGCAGCGGTCAGGGAGACGGTGTAGGTGCCTTCGTTGTTGTAGACATGGGTTGGATTCTGGGTCGTGGATGTTCTTGTATCGCCGAAGTCCCACGACCAGGAAGTCGGGTTTTCGGTGGACAGGTCGGTGAAGGCTACGCTCAGGGACGCAGGCCCGGATCGGGGGTCAGCAGTAAAGTCCGCGTTGGGAGGATTGCCCCCTCCAACGGTAATGTAGTTGGTTTTTACCTCGGTATCCTCGCCGTTAGCATTGGAGACGGTAAGGGATACGGTATACTGACCCTCGGTGTCGTATACGTGGGTCGGGTTCCGGGTTGTGGATGTTCTCGTATCGCCGAAGTCCCATGACCAGGAGGTAGGATCGCCGGTGGAAAGATCGGTAAAACTCACCGTTAAGGGAGTAGGCCCAGAGCGTGGATCGGCGGTAAAATCGGCATCCGGAGCGGCCGGACCAGGACGTCTTGGCGCTTCGATATTTACGATGCCATCAAAAACCACCGAGAAGCCCGCTGGCATTCCGGCAGGCAAGACATACCACGAGGAAGGCAGGGGATCGGGGTTGCTTCCTCCCCAGCCGAAGTTCAGATGCCACTCGTCGTCGCCCGTGGTCTCACGGAAGCCGTCGCAGATAATCGAATGTGCATAATTCCAACCTGCGTCCGTGATTCCCAATTGGGCAGGCATGCTGTCCTTCATGTTCTGCTCAAGGATGTCGTAGAAGCCCAGGCTCTGCTCTTCCCTCCATTGGGCGCGGTCGAAATCGAAGTGGCTTCTGTAAGCATCAGCACAGTCGGTGTGGGATGCCCCGGAGCCCTGGCTTGTATAGTTCATCTTCACGGAGACCCCGCACGCATAGGAGATGTCCGCACAAACCGCAAAGGTGGGGGACCCATCGTTGTAGTCTATCGCGGGTATGCTTGCTTCGGTGGCATCAATGGAGATGTGGCGCGTATCGGTTACGTAATCGTCGGCGTGGGTAAAAATCACCGCATCAGGGTACTGCCAGAAGTTGATTATCTGCCCCATCGCGGTTGCCACACATCCCACAACGCAGCGGTCGCTCGTAACCGGATCAATCGGGCATTCGTTCCAGTAAGGGGAACTCTGATGCCACATACTCTCCACCCAACCGCCTGTCCAGGTTTGTCCATCAGGAGGCCAGGAATCCCCTGGGGCCTTGAGTGCTGCTTCGCCGGAAATGAACACTTCCCATTCTGCGTGATAACGAGCGATACGCTCCGGCTCAAGTATCTCGCGAGCCGCAATACGCAGGCTGAGGTCTTCCCTTAACATATGAGGCAGGAGATTCAAGGGATTCTCATCCCAGGGGAAGCAACTGCGGTTAGAGTAGGCAATAACCGGTACAAGATCGGTGTTCGCCGTTACTACGATAAAACCTTGTGGCTCAAGCTCGAAGACGTAAGCGAGCAACTCTTCCTTATCCTTTGCGTAGAGTGGTTTTATGGTCTTTATGGATAGGGTATAACTTGCGCCGAGATAATCAGCTTTCGCCAGACGCTGGCTTATGATTTCAATTTGGGCTTCGGCCACCTTTGCGGCGGTCTCGGGACCGACTGGTTCGGCGTGAAGTAGACCTATGAAAACAAGCAGTATAAACACTCCGGCTGCCGGAAATCTAACTCTCGAACTCTTCAAGATTCCTCCTAGGATGGAATCGTTTACATCCAACTATTTTGCCGAAAGACAAACCTTAGCCTTCCGAATCTCTATCACTTAAGTATAACAATAAGTTTAGCGACTCAGAGTGTATTGTCAAGTCCCACAGCCTCTCCATGGATGTCAATTTCTTACAACCGCTTTCCTCACTTGGGTAGCTCGATCCCATTTCCAAACTTCCACGTCAAGCTGAGGTTTTACGAGTTTGCTTCAGGTTACTGTAGGCTTAAGCCAGCGATCTACCTTATGCGCTGAAGTTCGTGCCAGTCGAGTTTCTCCTTCCCGATCGCTATAATCTGATTCTGGTTCAGTATGATCTCGGCGATCCCTTTCATGGATGTTATCTTCTTACGGATGGTGCATTGTTTCAACTTGAGGAATGAAGGGTTTTCTTTCCACTTCTCAAGGCTCTCGCACTCGATCTCGATGTCATTTTGACAATAAATCCACATCATGACCTCCAGGATTTATAGGAAGTTTATGCATGGCGTCTCGCATGTCAAGGATATTGTGATGCTTATGTCTCATATTCAAGATAGATAGCAAGTGGTCGCTGTGCCTTATTACTTTTTCAAGGCTCTTTTCGATCTGCTGAAGTCTTACCGGGCGCCACCGGATAGACTTTAGCAAAAATCATAACCGTCATTTCTAGTATAAGTCAATTCTTATCTTTCGCAAGAATATGAGTCCTTCATATTAGTATTTTACCCTAGAAAGAAAGCTAGGGTATTTTGCCTATTGACAATCGAGTTGTTTTTGTTATCTTTCCAACAAGTGAGAGGAAGGAAACTGGAAAACGGAAAAGATTACGCCCTCCTCCCATACTTATCCGGTGGCTGTTGGGGTTTCCCCGACAGCCACCTTCCCTTTTTATCTAGTTTTATCTAGACGGATAGCAGGGCTCTGCTGTCTGAGTTCAAGCGGCCGCAGAAGCGTTTACGATCTTGACATTGTTCCACTTAGGGTTAGGATAGAAAGGATATGGCACTCAGAGAGACCCTAAGTGAACATGAGCCCGAGATCTGCGCGGTTGCCGGGCTTCTGGCCGAGCGCGGCTGGGCCGAAGCCAACAGTGGCAACCTGTCCCTTAGGCTGGGCGGCTCCTTTGATCCTGCAGGGGAGAGGTTTCCTTTGAGCATCCCAAGACCCGAACTCGAGGGGCACTCGCTTCTTCTCACCACCGGCGGTAGTCGTATGCGGGATTTAGCCGAGAATCCTTTAGAGAATCTGTGTCTTGTGAAGGTTGTGGATGTGGGACGAGCCTACGTATCAGAAGGCACAAGGGGAGAGGTAACGAGTGAACTTCCCAGCCACCTTGCGGTTCATGCCGTACTCGTCAAGGAACGCCCTGATCATCATGCGCTCCTTCATACACATCCAACCTTTCTTATCGCTTTAACCCATCTTGTTAAGGATAGGGCTGAGCTCCGCGATACCCTTATTCGTATGTTCCCTGAAGCGGCTCTCCTGTTGCATGAAAACCTGGAGATTCTCGATTACCGAACCCCTGGTAGCGATGAGCTTGGAGTTGCAACCGCCGAAGCCATCCGCAGGGTCTCTGGCGTAGTCTGGCGAGGGCACGGGATGCTGGCTTCAGGCGCGAACCTTTACTCGGCACTTGATCTCGTGGAGGTCGCAGACAAGGCTGCACGGATCGCTCTTCTTCTCGGGGATAGGAGCAAGGAGTGCGGACTCTCTGATGACCAGCTTAAAGGTATCTACGAGGCCTTTGGGGATTGAAGCTCTGATCCATTCGAGGCCCCCTGGCTTGACCAGGGCTTTGAACTTACTATAGTTACCCCTGATATGAGTGTAGCTGAACTTATCTCAAGGATCGAGCCTTACATGCGCAT
>DAOVCF010000200.1 GCA_030670165.1 Candidatus Stahliibacteriota bacterium
AAAGCCTGGATCTTTCCGGACGACGTCAATACCGACGTTATCTACCCTGGGCGATATATGTCCATAACCGACGCCGAGGAGACCCCCAAGTATCTGTTTGAGACCGTGTATCCTGACTTCCGCCAAAAGGCCAAGCCGGGCGACGTGATCGTTGCCGGCAAATACTTCGGCTGCGGCTCCTCCCGCGAGCAGGCCGCAACAGCCATACGCTACTTCGGTATCGGCTGCGTTGTTGCTGAATCCTTCGCCCGCATCTTCTTTCGCAACGCCATCAACCTGGGACTCCCCATCGCAGTTGTTCCCGGCATCCGCAAACACGTCTCCGAAGGCGATGAGATTGAGGTTGATCTTGCTCAAGGCAAGTTGAAGAACCTTACTACGGGCAAGGGACTATCGTTTGAGCCATTGCCTCGCTTCATCCTCGATCTCATCGGGCAGGGCGGATTGATCCCGGCGACACGCAAGAAGCTTGGGCTAATGTAGCCTGTGCCTTTTTATTATATGACAGCCTGGAGAGGCTGTCCCACATTTTTATGGCCTATAATTGAAGCTATGTGGCACAGGCTCTCTAGCCTATGCTAATATTACTGAACAGCCTACATCTATTCAGCCCCTTCAACCCATTCCCGCCATAGCCAAGGATAATCATTTTCTTCTTCTACCAGCCCTTTTCGGATTGGATTTTGACAGATGTATTCTACTTTAGCCCTCACACTTTCATCTGAACGCAAGACGTGGTCGAATGATTCATCTTGCCAGACTTGGCCTTTACGACCCAGAGCTTTATTGATGCTGCGTGCAGAAGCACCTTTTATTCCCTGCATGATCTCTGATAGGCCGTAGGTACACCCGTCTTCGTCCCTGAGTCGAGTAAATACCATATGCACATGATCGGGCATAACCACTAATCCGTGCAGATATATTTTGATGTTGTGATCGTGAAGGCAATGTTTGATAACCAAGCCGCGAACAGATTCGGGGAGTATCCAGTGCTTGTATGTGGCGAAGGTTACAAACACAGTTTTACCCTCAACTTGGATATGGGGGAGATTACGTCGGTAAGCGCCCTTAGCCGGTTTAGCTAAACGTTTCTTCATTATTCCCATATTATGTAGCACAGACTCTCTAGCCTGTGCTAATATTACTGAACAGCCTGGAGAGGCTGTTCCACAAGGTGTGAGGTTTAGCTTTAATAGAATAGAACCATGTGGCACGGGCTCTCAGCCTGTGTATATGCTCGTATGTATTAAAGGTTACAAAGAGAGTTTTACCTTCTGCTTGAAGGTGGGGGAGACCCCGTCTGTAGGAATTCTTGGCTGGTTTAGCAGTGGGTTTCTTCATAGCTTACCAACAATGTGGCACAGGCTCTCAGCCTGTGTATATTTGAACAGCCTGGAGAGGCTGTTCTACACAGTCGGTACCATAGAGCAAGACAATGTGGCACAGGCTCTCCAGCCTGTGCTTATATTTTAGAACAGCCTGGAGAGGCTGTTCTACATTTTTCATCTACCATTCTTCGTAGGTAACTCTGAAATCGGTAAACTCGTGAGTTGGCTTTTGCCACTCCACATCCACCCTGGTAACGCGCGCAGATGAAGGTCCGATTCTCAGTTCCTCAAGAAACGCATTGAGAGCGTCCCTTGGCCCCTCGGCAACCGTCTCCACCCGCTCGTACCCCAGATTACGAACCCAGCCGGTTAAGTTCAGCCTTTGCGCCAGCCTGATAGTGAAGTAGCGAAAATTCACACCCTGAACAACCCCGCAGATCACCGCGTGCAGCCTCGCGTCACTCACCGAGCACCTCCTTGATTCGCTCGATAGCTTCGGCTGGATCGTTGACCATCTTTACCCCTGATATATCCCACGTCCCTATCCCGAACACCGGTTTGCGCCGCGCCAAAGCCAGGGCGATCTCCGAAAGAGTGCCGTACTTGCCGTCCACCGCTACCAGAGCGTCCGATGAGTGAACGATGATTACGTTGCGCCCTTCGCCCATGCCGGTCTTGATTGTGTAGGTGAGATAGGGGTTCGCCTTTATTTCTGTCGAGTCCGGCAGTATCCCGATGGTGACGCCGCCGGCCTCCTGAGCGCCTTTGCACGCCGCCTCCATCACTCCGCCGCGCCCGCCGCAGATAAGGGTCCAGCCCTCGCGGGCGATCAGTCGTCCCAATTCCTCGGCAATCCCGGCGATCTTCTCGGAGCAGTAACGTCCTCCGATAACGCCTATTTGGATACTCCTATGCCCGTCTCCCATCGCGTTACTCCTCAAACTCAAGGTAACCGATGTAGGGAAGATGTCTGAACCGCTCGTCCCAGTCCACCCCGTATCCAACCACGAATTTATTTGGAACCTTGAAACCAAGATAGTCGATATGGATGGCCGTTTCCCTTCGCTCCGGCTTGTCCAACAGCGAACAGATGGCCACCGATGCCGGTTCGCGCTCCTTCAATCTATTGACCAGGTTCGACAGGGTAAGGCCGGTATCAACGATATCCTCTACCAGGATAACGTGTCTTCCAGCAATGGGGGTCGAGAGGTCAGTAAGAAACCTCACCTC
>DAOVCF010000039.1 GCA_030670165.1 Candidatus Stahliibacteriota bacterium
AGTTATGCCCTTCCTGATGGGAATCAAGGCGAGCTTGTGCTTTACAACATCCTCGGCGCCAAAGTCAAAAGAGAAAGCCTGAACACTTCCAATGGGATAGTAATGTGGAATCTTTCCGGGCTGCCTGCAGGGGTTTACTTCTTAAGGCTCGACACGGGAGCAAAATCTACAACTTCTCGGTTCCTCTTGTTGCACTGAAGGCCCTTAGCGCCCACGTATAGATAGAAGAATAAAGGCTATTCAGAGTCGGGCAGTTTTGACCGTGGAGTGATAGCGCGTATCACGCTGACGTTTAAGGATGGAGCGAAAACCTGCAAGGAAGCCGGTAACAGCACCATATCTTCCCCACCTGGGCTTTTTACATAAAGTGGTTATAAATACACCCAGATTTGCCCAAAAGAAAGCCAATCGATTAAAGAAGGTTTGTCTCACCACCCCTGTAAAGAAATAATGGTTATTCTCGACTATCTGCTTGTAAAGCGTATATTTATCAATACGTCCTGCAGATACGTGAAGGTGAAGCACACGTGCCGTAGGAAGGTAAAGAAGCCTGTATTGTCGAGCGATGCGCGATGCGAGCTCCACATCCTCCATGAAGGAGTAGCCAGAGAATCCCTCATAGAATCTGAATCTTTGCACAACCTCTCTGCGGTAGAAATACAACCCGTTCAACACCTCCGCTTCTTGAGTTTCGGTGAGGTCTTCTCTGCGGAAAGCGAATACAGGATACCCTGATGGCAAAACATGCACTCGCGGGGCAAAATTATGGGTCAATAGAAATGTTTTCTTGAACACGGTTTGAACAGACCACGGACTCCGTTTGTCGTCATCAAGATTCATGATTCGCGGCATGATACCCCCTACTTCTTTGTTCCGTGGATCTGCGAACGCGTTCCTGATAATCTCCAGGACATCCGGAGCAAGCTCGGTATCATCGTCAACAGAGCCTATGATATCACCTCGCGCCATATCGAAACCCACATTTCTTTGATATGCGGTACTAGGACGGGTATGTACGTAACGAAAGTTCGGTCTCGGATTTACCTTGATGAAAGAATTGACTACCTTATGTGCTAAGTCGTTGCTGGATGCATCGACAATGACGATCTCATCGGGGAGAACTGATTGTCCAAGAATCGTCTCCAGACATCGATGCAGTTGCCTAGGTCTATCCTTTGTACAGATAACCATTGATAAGGAAAGCATGTCGGTTCATCCCTTGAGGTTACAAGCCCGATAAACTGGCAAAATAACTTTGTAGAAACACTCCTCGACCTGCTGTCGCCGATCGAAACGCTCACCTACGGCTCTTGCTTTCCTCGACATTCTGCGCAATCTAGAGGGGTTCTTAAGCAAAGCCGCTGTTTCCTCCGCCAACCGCTTCGGATCTTGATGTAAGATGCCTACCTTATTGTCAACGGTCAATCGCTTACTCTCTATGTAAAAATCCGGATCCATCAATCCTACAACCGGTAGACCCGCTGCCAGATACTCGTATTCTTTGGCGCCTACTGCTCCAATACAAGAGGTACGTTTGGGTATGAAGGAGTTAAACCCCAAACGCGAACGACCTAAATATTCTGGGAGCTCTTCAGGAGATACCATATCCTCAAATATCACATTATCGTTCAGATTACGTTCCTGAATTCCTCGAAGAATTTCATTTTTAATCGACGGGATAATATAGGAAATAAAAAGGATCTTCAAAGAAGGGTAAAGATCTGCAAGATATCGAAAGTAAAGCAACATCGCATTAGGGTCACGACCGTAGCCGTCGATCACACCTGAATAGACGAGATCGAACTCCTTCTTAACTTTAAGTGCTTTTGCAAACAACTCCACCTCGCTGCCGTTGCGGATCACAAAGATCTTTTCGGGAGGATAGTCAAGGGTTTTGATCAAATCCTGCCTTAAGTAATCGGTGACGGCTACGATACGTGATGCCTTCCGTGAAACGTGATAAGTAATAAATTGTATCAAGGCGTTGAAGATGCGACGCTTCAAAGATCCTTTAGTTACTGAATTGCTCATACTCGGGAAGTCTGCTATACTAACAACCAGCGGGCATCTGAGCCGAAAAGCTAAAAGATATCCTTCAAGCAACTGCCACGCTATTGGGTAACTTACATAAATGATGTCAGGATCCAATCTTCGAGCAATACGCAACAACCGGGGGAAGAGATACGGAAGACGAAGAAAATCCAGACGCCACCTTATAAGAGGAAACTGAATCCGGCGGTAATCACCCTCCGGAGGACTATACTCGGGGGAGACAACACTAACGGTTGTCAAACGTCCCCAATACTTCGCCCGAGAATGGAGGCGAGTAGCTGCCGCCCTTCTGTCTGGGGGGAAATGACCCTTTGAGACCAACATGAGGATATGCGGTGATTTTTTCTTTCTCACTGAAGGATAATCAATAGACCTTGCGTTTGATTCTACTCTGAAATGATGGCTCAATGTCCTCTTCATCATTTAAATTATACCTACAACTCTAGAGGAGTCAAACTGAGGTTCTCTAACCTTTGTTTCTCTTGATGCGAAGCATTTTCAAGATGTAATTGCGTTCGGAAGGGAGAAGGAAGCCGAACAGCAAGAGGCCACCCATGTAAACAACACTTCCCCCGCCCAACTTAATGAGAAAAGTCAACCACGAGGGGAAAACCGCAGGGTTCCAAAAGAATAGACCAGCGGTTATTGCCGGAGCTAAGACTGAAATAAGAACAAGTCTCTTTGTCTCGTAGGGAACTTTTATAAGCTTGCGGCTGAAGAAAAGCATAAGGGCCAACATGACGCCGTAGGAGGCGACCCATGCCAATGCTGAAGCGTAAAGACCTATCCGAGGCAACAAGAACAGATTCATAGCTACAACTATCACCGCTCCTACAATAGAGGTTATTGTGAAATAAACTGTCTTCCTTTTTACCTGGCATGGTGTACCGACGATGTGGAAAGTACCCATAAGACACATCGCCACCAAGAGGATGGGAATGAGAGAAGCAGAAGCCCAGTATTCAGCCTTTCTTGCAATCACCTGAACCAGCTCTGTAGCTCCACCTCCCAATACCACCAAAGCCCATCCACCCAAGAACAACGTGTAAGTAAGTACCCGGGCGTTTATCTTGGGATAGTCGGGCCTGTCCTTTATCGAAAATGCGTAAGGGATCCACGCCAGGCTAACGGTGGAAACCAACAGGAAGGAGACCACGCCGGAGATGTTAACCGCGAACCCATACACACCTACCGCTCCTTCGCCCAAAATCGGCTTGATGATCCAGCGATCCATCATTGTCCTGACCCAGAAAAAGGCCATATTGGGAACCAAAGGCAGTGCATACTGGAACATGCTGCCCAAACTCTTGAAAGAAAACTTGATTCCTCGAGTATAAACATATATGATTGCTGTCACTGGTAAGAAGAACACCACCGCCATAACCACATCTACCTGGTAAACCCCGATAAGGTCTCTTTTCAAAACCATAAGGAAGATAACCATCAACCCCACTTTGACCAGAGACTTGGCTATTGAAAAGATAGAATAGGCGCCCGGACGTCTCTCACAACGTAGGAAGGAAAGGAAAATAAAACTGGAAGGGGATAATGCAGTGAAGATAGCGAATAATCGAAGTATAGCAACTGCATCCGGTGTGTCTAATGCCATGAGACGCGCCAGTTGTGGAGCAAAAATGTAAGTTAATCCTCCTATAAGCAAGGAAGTTAAGACACTAAAAGTAAATCCGGTCGACACAACCACCCGCTTCTCTTCATCTGATTTGGCCTTATAATAATCTGCAATCACCGCCTGATCAATCGCCATCAATATTATGATCTTAAGAATCTCGTAAAGGGGTATAGTCAAGTTGCGAATTCCGTAACTCGCGATGGAAAGATAGGCGGAGTAGAGGGGAAGCAACACGATTCTTATCAAACGGTCGCTGGCGTTGCCGATTCCGTATATCAACGTGTCTTTGGTGAGACTCTTGAAATCCTTTAAGGCCATAAGGTCTTATAAGCCCAGGGCCTTAAGTATCCCTTCCTGCATTCGTTCCGTCGCCTTCCCTGCCTCGAATGCTTCGAGGTCCGGTGATTCTTCAGGGACCCGTATCCGATCAATTGCCTTGATTATGGTATCTGGGTCGGTGCCTACTAGATAGTTCCATCCGCCTTCAAGCGTTTCCGGCCACTCAGTTTCTTCCCGAAGGGTCAGACAGGAACGGCCCAGAAAGTACGCCTCTCGCTGGACGCCTCCCGAATAGGTGAGGATAAGCTGTGCATGTTCCTCCAGCACAAGCATGTCGAGATAAGATACCGGAGGAATTACGTCGATGTTATCCAGATCGTGAGAGGAAAGCTTATCCAGTGTCTTGGCGGTTCGCGGATGACACGGAAAAATGATACGGGGGCGATCTTCGCGGATAAATGCTTTGATGATCATTCCAAGCTTGTTTTCGTCGTCAACGTTGGAAGGACGATGCGTGGTAAGGAGCCAGAAGGGCTGATCATTCAACGCCAAACGATCGAGCACATCCGAGGTTTCGTGAGCCCGCGGCAGGAAGTAGTTGAGGGTGTCAAGAAGAATATCTCCGGTGTGAACCACTCCATCCTTGCGTCCTTCCTTTTTGAGATTGGAGACCGCGGTAGGGGTGGGACAGAACAAAATTTCCGAAACCGCATCGGTCACTATGCGATTTATTTCTTCCGGCATCCCGCGGTTGAAGCTACGCAGCCCTGCCTCCACGTGAGCAACCGGGATGTGGAGCTTTACCGCGGCCAAGGCTCCGGCCAGAGTAGCATTGGTGTCTCCGTAAACGATAACAAGATCGGGTCTCTCATCCTGCAGAACCTTTTCGATTTCGATGAGTGCTTTTCCTGTCTGATAGGCGTGAGTTCCCGAACCTACCTTTAAATCGAAATCTGGATGATAATCAAGCTCGTCAAAGAATATCTCTGCCATCTCCGGGCTGTAGTGCTGACCGGTATGAAGATGAAGATGGGTCAATCCCGGAGCTTCTCTGGCTAAAGTCCTAGAAAGCATCGCCGCCTTGATGAACTGGGGACGGGCACCGACTACTGAGAGGAGCTTTCTCTGCGCTCCAGGAACATCAAACATGCTGAATCATAAATGAGATTTTCCCTATGTCAATAAGCACAACCAGAGTGCCCTCATTGACAGAAGCCAGCAAGCGAGGTATTATTTGGTATGTGGAGATTCCCGCGCTACGTTCTGCGGCAGTACCTCGTCCCTCTTGTTCTTGCATGGGCGGTGCTTACCGGCGTATTCCTTATGGACAGGCTCTTTCTGCTTGTAGATCTCATCGTCCGCAAAGGCTTGGCACTGCAGCACGTTTTGGAGATACTCCTCTACACCTTGCCATTTGTCATGGCCATGTCGGTTCCACTCGCATCACTTGCAGGTGCGATGATGACCTTCGGCAGGCTGGCTCAGGACAACGAGATACTTGCCTTGCGTTCTGCAGGAGTGAGACTCTTTTCGGTTTTTGTACCCATGCTTGGATTTACCGCATTGCTTGCAGGAATCATGGTCTACTTCAATCTATTCCTGCTGCCTGAGGCCAACCACCGTGTAAGGAACATGCTCGCGGACGTCTCGAGCAAGAAGCCTACGGCGCGTATTGAGGAGGGGCTCTTTAACGAAGACTTCCCAGGCTACACCATATACATCGCCCGAAAGGACGAGCGCCGCTCCAGAATCTACGATGTGATGGTATATGTAAAGAAGAGCACGGTTCCCACGATGATCACGGCACCGGAGGGCAAACTTGAGGTCACCGCAGACGAACGCTACATGATAATGACTCTCTACGGAAGCGAGATCCACGAACAGGTGGGTGATAACTACCGGCGCATCCAGTCGGACACGCAGGTAATCAACCTTGAGATGAACACCGAACTTATAAGGCGGGAACGCAGCAGGCGTTCGGAAAGGGAGATGACCCTCCCAATGCTTGCGGCGGATGTAGAGAAAAACAGAGAGAAGATAGGGGAATACGAAGCAGAACTCACAGAAGTGGGGAGCAACAAGATTAAACGTGAGGAGCTCGGTCGTCGCATCGAGAGCCTGGGACGAAGGATCAACAGCCTGCGGGCCGAGATACACAAGTCTATTGCCTTTGCGATTGCTGGGATTATCTTCCTGTGTTTCGGAGCTGCCCTTGGAGGCAAGCTTCGTCGAGGGGGAATCGGGCTTGCGATCGTGTTGAGTCTTATCTTCTTCGCATTCTACTACATCCTTCTCATAGGAGGGGAGAACCTTGCCAAGTCAGGCAAATTGGTCGCATGGATCGCGATGTGGATGCCAAACCTCATCTTTCTCCCGTTCACAGTGGAGATCTTTGGAGAGGTGTTTTTCGAGAACTCCCTTTTCCTGTGGAGACTGCGCCGATGAGCCGCATCGATCGTTTCCTTGCACGTGAGTTCATCCTTTTTGCCCTGCTGGGATTGGTAACCGTAGTGGTTATCTATGATTTGATCAACCTTATTGAACGAATGGGTTACTTCCTGCGCTACAAGGCCGCGGCAGTGGAGATATTGCTTTACTACGTCTACGATCTTCCTGCGACGGTTGAACTGCTCCTGCCGGTGGGTTTTGCATTGGGTGTGTTCATGGTGATCGGACGTCTTATTCGGTCGAACGAGCTTGTACCCCTTCTCGCCTCCGGGGTAAATCTTTATCGCTTGTTTGCGGTATTCCTTGCCGTATCTCTCTTCGTAGCCGCTCTGGCGTTCCTTGGAGGTGAGTTTCTCGCTCCCCGCGTAAAGACCCGTTTTGTGGAATACAAGACTGAAGCCATAGAAAAACGCAAAACAAAACGAATGAAAACAAAGAACCGGGTTTTATATCTTTCGGAGAGTGGCCGTGTTTACTACATCCGCCAGCTTCGTATCTCAGACAGCCTTGCCTTGGATGTGGTGATATGGGAACTTGATCCTGAAAGAAAGATTCAACGTAGTATTCGCGTAAAAAGCGCAAGATACTCATCAAAGCGGGGCTGGAATGGGGAGCGGGTTGAGATTCACGATTTCAGTAAGGAGGAAACAGAGTTCAAAAGTTACCCCAGCCGTTCGCTGCCTGAGATTACGGAGACCCCTGAAGAGCTTGGGGTTCGCACCAAGGGAACCGACGAGATGGGGGTTGGTGAACTCAGAGATTACATACAACGCATGAGAGCTGCAGGGTCAAACGTGGCGGTGGAGCTTGTCGAGCAGCACTTCCGCTTCTCATCCCCCCTGGTTGTTGTAATCGTAACGGTAATCTCGCTGGCTGCAGCTACCCTGCTCAGAAAGGGCAACATAACCCTGGGGATCGGTCTGGGGCTTTTATTGAGTTTCCTTTACTGGGGTGCGATCCAGGCGTCGCGAGCCTTCGGGTACGCAGGCGCTTTGCCGCCATGGCTTGCCGCCTGGTTCCCGAATGTCTTGTTTTTTGGTCTTTCAGGAGTATTATTGGTGAAAGTCAAACGTTAAGTTGGAGGTTTGTATGAAGAGGTTAGCAGTTTGCCTCACATTTGTCTTGGCCCTTGCAGGCTGCGGCAAGAAACCGGTGCACATAATCTACGAAGGCGACCCTATTGTCACCGATACCTTCCCAGGCCGCATATTTATAATAGCCTCTGATCCTTCAAGCACGAATCTGGCCATAGGATTCTCAGACAGCCTTGTTATGATATGGGATCCGGTTGAGCGCGAACCCGTAAAGAAGATTCGCCGACACCGCCACATCATCAACGACCTCGCCTTCTCACCCGACGGCATTCTCCTCGCGGTGGCCAGCGCAGACGAGGTTTTGACAGTCAACGACTTGCGCAGGGACCAACTCGTCGACTCGATAGTGCTCTTCAACGGCGCGGTCACCAGCGTAGACTTTTCCTCCGACGGACGCTTCATGGCCGCGGGTTTCACTGGCAGTGAGGTAGAAGTCTGGGACGTGGCTAAACGCGAACGGTTCGGCAAGTTCAGTGGACACACCGGGGTGGTCACCGATCTGAAGTTCAGACCCGGGACATCCGAGCTTTACACCACAGGACGCGACAGCCTGTTCTATATCGCAGATGTGGAGGACACCGTATCCTTCAAATCCAAACAGAGCTACGGCTACCTGACGGTGATAGCCTTTTCACCGGACGGGGAATACTTCGCCACCGGAGGCACCGATAAACTCGTAAAGGTATGGAGATGGGTAGGGGAAGAGCTGAGATCCACAGGATGGTACCAGAGCGATCTCGGAAACGTGCTCGATCTTGTCTTCCTGCCGGACGGTTCCAGGATGGTGGTCGTGGACCAGGAGGGACAGGTTGTCTTCTTGAAGCGTACCGAGCCGGTAGATACAACCAAGGAGAAAGGTCTTGAAAGCGGCGGGGTATTCAGGCTGGGAATCGTTGAAGTCGGACGATTCAAGGCGCATGATGGAGCCATCCGTGCCTGTGCAATCTCAGCTGACGGCACCAGGCTTTATACAGGCGGAGATGACCGCACGCTCAAGGTGTGGGATACAGAAGCCATCCTTGCCCAGTTGAAAGCCAAGGCGCCCGAGGAGAAGTAAGCTCTTAAACTCACGAACCTAAAGGCTGCGGGGAGCATCACAGATGGTTAGTGGTTGGCCGCTATCCAAGCAAAGAAAGAAAATACCCTAACCAGGTTGAACTCCCCTCAAAAAAACCCTGGATACGGCTGGTTTGATCTAGCCTTTCTTCCCTTCGATCCGGCGCGCCAGGGAGCCAAGCTCATCTATTGTCGGTTTAATATTCTCTATCTCTTCACGAGGGATACCCTTTTCTTCAAAATCCTTCACCGCACGCTTCAGGCTCCAGAGCTTCATCAGGAAAATATTAAGCGTCCGTTTGCGTTCAGCAGCGGCCTTTTCTACCTCCTTATCCCCCTCTTCGTCGCCACTGGCCGCCTCGATCTCCTCAAGCTCGGCGGTAACCGCATCCCCTAACGCCTCTATGTGACGCAGTAAGCGCTTGGCGTCCCCACGGGAAAGATCGTGCTCCAACAGCACCACAGCCCCTGTAAGGCTCATGGTGCGAGCGCCGCCCTCGCGCTTTAATAGGGTATCCGGAATTGCCACAGTATCCACCACAACCACCGTGTCTACTATAGTATCTACCGCGTGCTGCGCGGTGGTATCTTTCGAGGTCTCATCCTGGATTATGACCACTATCTTTTCTTCCTTCGCTTTCCGGCAAAAAATCGCTCCCCCAAGCACACATAAAGCAAGAAGCACCAATGACTTCCTCATGTTTCAACCTCCTTGGGTTGAAGTAGTTCAAATACCTCTATCTCGGCATCTCCGTAATCTTCTATTCTTATGCGCCGTGGAACAAAGCTCAAACGCTCGCCCACAAGCTCACGAGTACGAGCGGATACAAGTATCTCGTCCTGCATAGCCGCCTCCTGCAACCGCTCGGCGAAGTTAACGCTCTCCCCTATGATTGTATACTCCATCCTGCGGGAAGAGCCGATGTTGCCTGCAATGGCCGTGCCCGTATGTATCCCCATCCCCATCTGTATCTGGACCTTGCCTTCGTTCTCACGCTGGAAATTCAATCTGGCGATCACACGCTGTATCCCAATGGCCGCCTGGCATGTCCGCAAAGCGTAGTCCTTCTGCGACAGAGGCGCATTCCAAAAAGCGAGGAAGCCGTCGCCCATGAACTTATCCAGCACCCCTTCATTCTCGATTATTACGTCAATTACGGGAGCGAAGTAGTGGTTAAGCAAGGCGATGATCTCCTCCGGCGACATGTGCTGGGAAAACTTAGTGAAGCCCCGGATGTCTGCAAAGAGAATCGAGACCTCACGCCGATCACCCTTAAGATTAACGAATTCCTTCTCGGAAAGTATCTTCTCCGCCACCTGGCGGGTAACGTAGCGTTTGAAGATGCGCTTAACGAATTCGCCTTCTTCCAGCCCGCGCATCATCCAGTTGAACGCTTCCCCCAGAACACCCACCTCGTCTCTTGATTTAACGGTGACGCGGGCAGCCAGATTCCCTTTACCCACCTCCTGCATCGCCGAGGCAAGTGTGCGTAAGGGTTTTGTGCTTCTGCGTGCGAAGAGAAGAATCAGCACTATCCCTACCACGAACGCAGCCCCACCTACAACAACAATCCGCCAGACAAAATCCCATATCCCCCGCTCAAGATTGGCCAACGAGTAGACGAGATCTATGGTATAAGCCGCCTCCTCCGTTTGTGCGTTTCGTATCTCCGCATGGTAGCGCTGTCTGCGGCCGCCTTCCGGCGTCCGGCGCTTCTCGCTTAAAACCGTATCAGCTGAAGCTATCGTGATCTCCACAAGATCAAGATCGTAACCCGCGGCACGAAAACGCCTGGAGAAGATCTCGGAAAGATATGCACCAAATTCCGCATCAGGCATCTGGTTACGGGCAATACGGAGGGTGTTGATTACATCAAGCACCCTGTATTGAGCGTCACGTTCCTTGGCCTTGATAAAGAAGTGAGCCGACATCACCAGAACCCCCGCTAACAGCAGACCGTAGAGCGCACTAAAGATTATAACCAGCTTACCCGCAAGCCCCATACCCTGTCTTTTCATTATGATAGCATACTCCCCATTAAGAACTTGTCAAGACTACAAGCCAAGATGCAGTAAAACGATTGACAAATCCCCAGGTTGGATTATCCTTCAGGTATATAAGACGGAGGCAAGATGAAGCATGTGTTTTTACTGGCTTTGCTGTGCACAATTACGTTTTCAGGGACAGCATCAGCCGCACACGCAGACCACGGAAGCATAGGGGCAGGTGTTGTTTTGGGAAAACCTACAGGACTCTCAGGCAAGTTCTGGCTCTCGAGGAAGGACGCTATTGACGCTGCACTCGGTTGGAACTTCGAGGATGATTGGTTTGCCCTGCAGGCGGGATACCTGTACAACCATCCTATAGATGTGTCATCAGGATTCCTCGCTGTCTACATAGGAGCAGGCGGATTATTTGAAGCCGTATCTCCATCAGACGAACGACCGATTGACAAGCTCTACCTCTCCGGAAGAATCCCGCTGGGTCTCGAGTACATCTACGAACCGATAAGCTTCTTTGTCGAGATCGATCCGCTTCTGCTCCTGTATCCTGGCCTGGGCTTCGATTTCGGCGGCGGGGTAGGCTTCAGGTTCTATTTCTAACTCAAAAGGTGAAGGAGCGGCCCTCAGGCCGCTCCTTACTTGTCTTAAATTCTCTATATGGAAAGTGGGGATTCCCTTTGACTACCAGTGAAGCTACTCTTCACCGACGACAAAGCGCCAGGCCTTTAAGCCCGTCGTGTCTTTAGTTGCTCCCCATAAATCCGTGGGAACCGGGTACCAGTAGTAGGTAACACCCGCCGAGACCTGAACCGAATACTCCGCGGCCGGAATCAAACTATCCAGCTTCCCCAAATCCGAGACGAAGACTGTATCCTTTTCCGGATCGGACGCGAAGTAGAGATCGTAGGTAAGTGGGTCACCGTCCAAATCATTGGGGCGCCAGAGCAGCTTCACAAAACCGCTGGCTGGAGGATCTATAGGAACGAAAGTGTCAGGGGGAGTTGGCGAATAGGCTGACGGGACCCTATTCTCGCCTCGCTCAAAGTGAAAGACCCCGCTTTCGGACTCCTGACCGTAGGGATCCCTTGTCAAAATCATCCAGTAGTAATCCTGTTCGGGGTGAAGATAAGTGGTATCGGGTTTCCGTTTCCACTCGAGGGTTCCCCAACTTCCGGTATCTGGATAGGTGCCCTTGTTAGTCTCGTATACCAACTTTACGTTGCCGGGACTCCCCTCGCCAAACCAAACCTCAAAGGTCAGTTCTTGTTTCGGGTACTTGTCAGGGTCACTACCCTGCCACTTCATAATCAGGGAAGCCAGTTGAAGTGTTTTATCGTTTTCTGGAGCTATCAAATTGGCCTTGTTGGGGGAATCGTTTGGGATCCTGATGAGGTAGGAAAGGGACTCCGAGACCCCTTCGTTTACAGCCGCATCGTATGCTTTCGCTTTGATGGTGTATACCACGCTGTCTTCAAGTTCCTGGGTTTGCCACTCGTAGACGTACTCGTTTTCACTTCCACCGGTGGGTTCGGTTAAGTATGATCCCACGTATTCATCGTTTACAAAGAACTTGACCGTATCAACACCAACGTCGTCAGTGGCTGTTGCGATTACCTTCGCCACTCCTTTGATGACATCACCGTCTATCTCCGACCTGTAGTTATCGGTTGACTGAACGACAATGCTTATCTCAGGGGGTTCGGTGTCTTCCGGCTTGCAGCCTACGAACGTTCCCATACCCACAACCAACACCAGTACAATCACAGCCACAGAGGCTTTCTTCATTGTGCACCTCCTAACGTGCTTGGGTTCATCCTAATACAGAAGAATACCCATGGAGTGAAGCTTGTCAAGACCTGCTGGCTTGACTTCCGGCTTTAATCAGTTATATTTATGATCGTTGCCGGGGTGGTGAAATTGGCAGACACGTACGTTTGAGGGGCGTATGGGTAACTCCGTGCGGGTTCAAGTCCCGCCCCCGGCA
>DAOVCF010000150.1 GCA_030670165.1 Candidatus Stahliibacteriota bacterium
CAATATCTATACATAAATAGTAGGCGCGTTTGTAGCCTGGTTAAACTGTAGATTTTAACTCGCAACCCGCTCTAATACAGAGAGTTATACTGTTACGGGCAATTGACCCTTAACCTGCTTGACAAGCGCGCTTAATCCGCCTAAACTACTACGAAGGAGGACGAAGAATGAACAAACTTGGTCCTGCAAAGATTCGTAAAAGAGACGGTCGAGTTGTTGATTTCGACATAGAAAAGATAACCAACGCCATCTTCAAGGCTGCACAGGCAGTTGGCGGCGAGAACAAGGAGCTGGCCGAGACCCTGGCCCAGAGGGTGGTTGACGAACTTATAAAGCACCACGGGGATACTGGCATCCCCTCTGTAGAGGAGGTGCAGGATATTGTCGAGACGGTATTGATTCGCTCCGGTCATGCCAAAACCGCCAAGGCCTACATCCTTTACCGTCGCAAGCGCGCCGAGCTGCGCGAGGCCAAAGAGTTTTTCGTAGGCATCCAGGACGACCTCAAGCTCTCGCTGAATGCCTTGAAGGTTCTGGAACGCCGTTACCTTTTAAAGAACGAGGAAGGTGAGGTTCACGAGACGCCCGCCCAGTTATTCAAGCGTGTGGCTCGAGCAATCGCCGCGCCTGACGAACGCTACGGCGACGACGTGGCACGCACCGAAAAGAGCTTCTACAATCTCATGACCTCCTTCGAGTTCATGCCCAACTCGCCCACGCTCATGAACGCGGGCACCGAGTTGGGTCAGCTTGCCGCATGCTTCGTTTTGCCGGTCGCAGACGAGATGGACAGGATATTCGAGTCGGTAAAGCACGCGGCGATCATCCACAAAACGGGCGGCGGCACCGGGTTCAGCTTCTCCCGGTTGCGTCCCAAGAACGACATGGTGCGTTCCACCGGAGGTATAGCTTCAGGACCGGTTTCGTTCATGCGGGTCTTTGACGTGGCCACCGAGGTAATCAAGCAGGGCGGCAGACGCCGCGGCGCAAACATGGGAATACTCCGAGTCGATCATCCAGACATCCTCGAGTTTGTCACCTGCAAGGAATCGGAAGGGATTCTTGCCAACTTCAACATCTCGGTCGGGGTAACCGAGGAGTTTATGCACGCGGTTGAGGCGGACGAAAACTACAGCCTTAAAAACCCGCGTACCGGCAAGGAGGCAGGCCGTTTGCGCGCCAAGGACGTTTTCAACCTCATGGTCACCATGGCCTGGCGCACAGGCGATCCAGGCATCGTCTTCCTTGACCGCATCAACCAAGACAACCCCACGCCAGAGCTTGGCTCCATCGAGGCCACCAACCCCTGCGGCGAGCAGCCGCTTCTACCGTACGAGGCGTGCAACCTGGGTTCGGTGAACCTAGCCAAGATGGTGACCAATCACTCGGTGGATTACGAACACCTGCGTAAAACCGTCCATACCACAATTCACTTCCTTGACAACGTTATAGACGCCAGCCGCTATCCTCTGTCTGAGATAGACGAGATGGTGAAGCGCAACCGGAAGATCGGGCTCGGGGTAATGGGTTGGGCAGACATGCTCTTCTCACTGGGCATCCCATACGACTCCGAGGAGGCGCTTGAGCTCGGTGCAAAGGTAATGGAGTTCATACAAAAAGAGGCTGTGGCCACATCACGTGAGATTGCCAAAACGCGCGGCGCATTCCCCAGCTTCCCCAACTCTATCTTCGCCAAGCGTGGCGAGGAACCGCGCCGAAACGCAACACTTACCACCATCGCACCAACAGGCACCATCTCCATCATCGCTGGCTGCTCATCAGGAATCGAGCCTATCTTCGCCATTAGCTTCATACGCAACGTGATGGACAACACAGAGCTCCTGGAGGTCAATCCTGTCTTTGAGAAGCTGGCCAAAGAGATGGGTTTCTACAACGAAGGATTGATGAAGGAGATAGCGCGGCACGGCACGATTGCTCATATCCGCAAGATTCCGGACTCGGTCAAACGCATCTTCGTTACCGCGCACGACGTCAACCCCTCATGGCACGTAAAGATGCAGGCCGCGTTTCAGAAATACACCGACAACGCGGTTTCAAAGACCGTAAACCTGCCCAACCACGCAACCCCAATGGACGTGGCCGACGTTTACATGCTGGCATACAAGCTGGGCTGCAAGGGCGTTACCGTTTATCGCGACGGCTCCAAGTCCGCACAGGTATTAAACATAGGGACGGTGAACCGCGAGCAGCTGCCTGCTGCAAACAGAGCCGCGCAGGCGCTCTCCGAATACCGCTTCTCAGACCGGATGATCACAGTAGACTCGGAGTTCGCAGGCGACTGCCACAGATGCAACTTCTAACACGCTAAGTTAAAGATAGCTTGACACTTAGAGGACCGACCGAAAGGTCGGTCCTTTGCTTTTGGCGCTGCGTTTCGGGCGAAATTTGCCGCAAACTCGTCAGGTTTGAGTGCCACTCGTCACAATTAAGTGGGACAAAAGCTGGTCAAAAGGTGGTCAAAAGCTGGACAAACAGACGGGTAAAAGTTGGTCGAAAGCTCCCCGAAAGCTGGTCAAAGTTCGGGGTCCCCGCGAAAATGCGAAGCATTTTTGTGGGGTAAAAAAGTTGGTCAATTTGGGGCTTTTGGGGGGAATCGGGTGTTTTTCGGTTTTCAGGAAAGTTCACAGGGGCCGACCGCAAGGTCGGCCATTTGCACTTGACATAGTGGCATTTTAGGCCTATACTTACTTTATAGAGGTAATCTCCGCCCAAGACGGAGATTAAGGAGAAGTTATGAAGAAGTTTTACCTATTCCTATTTGTTCCTCTGATCGTAGGGTTAGTAATATGCCACAGGGAGGAGGTTGGCTGGATTGCGGTGAACTCCGAGCCTCAAGGCGCGGCGGTTTACCTTGACGACAGCCTTACCGAAGAAGTTACCAACTGCGTGCTTGAAGATGTGCCGGTGGGCGAACATGCGCTCAAACTCACACTTGACGGATATGTTGATTGGGATACGTTGGTTGAGGTGGAACCAGAATCCCCGACAACAATCACTGCTACGATGTTACCCGAGTCAGACACTACGGATACGACAGACACAATACCGCCAGGAACCTTATTGTGGAAATCAGCTATTGGTAGCTACGCTACAACGATAGTATCTGTAGCTGATGTAGTCTATTTCTCTACTTACCGATCAGACTCAAGCAATTTTTTATCTGCGATAGATGGAAATTCGGGTGAACTAAAATGGCAATGTGAGTTTAGCGCAGAATACCTCACACTTATGATGGTTGACTTCCAAGATAGAATACTTGCTTTAGAACATAGTGACTGGTGGAAAGCCGGGAATGTGATTTATTTTGATCTATTGAGCGGGAATCATTCGTATTTATTCAATACAGCAGAGATAGGTGCTGGTAATGCTCAAATTTGTGGTTGGGCAGCATCAAATAAGAATACTACGTATTGGACTTGGCAGACAGATACCTGTGGATTATACGCAACCGGACAAGAAAATTTTAGCAAAGTGCTTGGTGATTGTTATACTGGAGGAATAGGTTCTCCGTTGATAGATGATTATTCGGGGGCAGTATACACGTCTGCATGTTTAGCTGATACTTCGGGTTCTATTGGTTGTTACTTTTGCAAACTTAGTTTAGATGGTTGCTTGTTATGGATAGAACCGACAAGTGCGGCTCGCATTGGGATATTTTGCATAGGACCAAACGGCAATTTGTATGGTACAGAGGATGGCAATAGATTAGTTGTTAAATCTCCAGAAGACTTTTCAACAGTTTGGTCTTGGGGGTTACCTTTGCACCCTAGTACAATTGTTTTAGGAGAACAAAGTATCTATGCTGTAGACGATCGTAGCAGGATTTGTGCAGTTAGTTATGATGGTTCGGGGTTGTTATGGACTGCTGATATATCAACGCATTACCCTATTGTGGGAGACGGAGAGATTCTTTACTGTATAACACCCGTTGCAGTAGTAGCTCTGAGTGGAATCACTGGAGAAGTGTTATGGGACTACGAATGTTCTCCTGCTGATGGTTCTTGCCCTGTTTTGCTTGACAACGGTTCATTAGTTTTTTGGGCAAAGGATGTTGATGATTTATATCATCTGCGCGCAATCAAAACAGATTCCAAAGGGCTTGCGAATTCTTCTTGGCCGAAATATCAAGCTGACAATAGGTGCTCAGGTTGCGCAAACTTCTAAAATTATGGAAATCAAGATGCTAGTTTTGACTGCGATTACTGTCTCTCTAATGGTAGTAACAATCGTATTGATGTTGTATCTATTTTACCTAAACAGAAAACCAAAACTTGTTGCCCATTCCTATTTAGGTTCTATTCTACCTCGTGGGGAAGAGTCTTATCAAAAACTCAGAATTGATCTAATCCTTGAACGTGGGACTTTAACTGGCTTTATTATTTCCGCTCGAATTACCAGTATTGACAAAAAAATATATCCGCTCTACAAGAAACCCAGAGAATTGATAGAAGATGAGTGGCATAAGTATACTAAACATCGATTAACGGTAGATAAACCGTTGGAATTTAAATTTTACGTCAAAAAGGATGAAGATCCAAAACCAGTCCCTGTGTATTTGGAGTTTCTTACGTCAAAACACAAATTCTATAGAGTGTCCCTCGTCAAAATCGAGTATGCCTGCAGTGACGGAAAGTCGTAGGGGCCGACCTCAGCGTGCCCCAGTCGGGTATAAGGTCGGCCTTCGTAATGTCATTCCGAGGACGTCGAAGGCGTCCGTGGGACCGAAGGGTGAACGCAGGGAACAATCTCATAGCACTGACCTGAAGACAAAGGGCTAGGTGCCAGGTGTTATAGCTTTCTGCTATGGGATTGTCACGGGTTGCTTTGCAACCCTCACAATGACAGAATAGTCGTAGGGGCCGACCTTTAGGTCGGCCCG
>DAOVCF010000140.1 GCA_030670165.1 Candidatus Stahliibacteriota bacterium
GTTGCCTCACGTAAAAATCCACATGAACGTGGATCAGAGTATGATCGTTTTCATTAAGAACAAGAAAAGGAGGCGGTCATATGGCATTGACGTTGCAAGAAAGGAGAGTCGTAACCAAGGGGAGTTTTGAGCGTTATCAGAAGGCTCCTAAGAAGGAGAAGACTAAGATGCTTGACGAGTTTGTGGTCTTGACTGGCTACACACGACACCATGCCTCATGGGTTTTAAGAACCTGGGAGAAGCGCAGGCTCCTTGAGTACACAGAAGTCTCTCCAGAGCTGAAGGAGCTTCTAAACAGACGGTATGGGGCATTGAATCCAGCGGAGTTGAAAAAAAGATAGCCTATGCTCAACAAAGACTATTCAAATACGCCTCCAGAAGAAGAGGTAGGCGCGAATTAAAGCTGGACAACATACTGATTCTAGGTAGAATTTAGATGAGGCAACAGGCAATCATTTACTCCGTCACCGTCGTTCTACGGTCAAGTGGAATTTTATGTGAGGCAACAGGGTCATTCACCCCACGCCGTTGTGCAGCAATGCCGCCGTCATTGCGAGTAAGCCTCCGAAGGAAGTTACGAAGCAATCTCATATATCTGACGCGCTCTAACCAGAGACGATTGATAACCACCCTCAATGAAAATGGGTAGGTGATAAGAGGTTAGAGGTACGTCGCTGGGTTGTGCCCCATATGAGATCGCCATCCTCCCTTCGGTCGGTCGCGATGACGGAGGCCTGCGATCTTTTTGCCGGAGGCAAAAAGGAGCAACTACGTGTGGGGTGGTTATACCGCTTTGCGGAAAAAGCTGTCGAAGGCCTGGGGGCGGAGGTTCTTCTTGAGTTTGCGAATCGCCCGCTCCTTGACCTGTCTTGCCGCCTCGCGCGAAACGCCCAGAAGGTCGCCCAGCTCGCGCAGGTTTAACTCCTCGCGCGCAGAGGGAACGTTCAACCAAAGGCAGAAAATCTCCTGTTCCTGTAGGTCAAGTGCTTCCAAGTGATCGGAGACAAGGGAAAGGGAAGAGGGGTTCTTAACCACCCGGTGCATGATCTTAAACATCGCGCTCTTTATCTTTGAGTAATCCCGCCTCTTCCTTAACAGCTGTGGCAACCTTCGCATATCGGCTGCAGTCAGCTTGGCATAGTGCTTGAGTTCGTCGGCGCCAAATCGTGATAGGATCTTACGCGAGGCCTGACATACGACTTGCTGGATTTCTTCTTCAGATCGCCCGGAGATGGCGGTCAACTTCTTTATGGTGAAGCGGCGCTCCTGCGGCATGGGCACCCCGAAGTGCCGGCTGACCACGTAAAGCTCGCGGTCTGCAAGAACCGCGGCAAGCGAGGAGCGCACGTGGCGCTCTATCTCATCTTTGGCGCTGACCTCGGCCGGCGAGGGAGAGGTGGTATCGCGCAGGACCTCCTCAAAGGTGACCTTGGAGTCCTCGAACGGCATGGCGTCTATGGAGAGCTCGGCCACACCGCAGTCGAACGCGGCAGAGACATCCTCCGGTGTCGCCTTAAGCTCGCGGGCCAGCTCCTCGATAGAGGGCGAGCGGCCCAGGCGCTGAGAGAGAACCCCATAACTGTCGCGGATGCGCTTTGCAAGGTTGCGCATCTTGATGGGCAGCTTGATAAGATGCCTGGAGGCGAGCGCGGAGACGATGTAGTAGCGAATCCACCAGTTGGAGTAGGTGGTGAGGCGGGTCTTGCGGCGTTCGTCGAACTTGGTGACCGCCTGGATAAGACCCAGGTTGCCCTCGTTGATCAGTTCGGCCAGCGCAAGCCCACGTTTTTGATACTGCTTGGCGATGGTAACCACCCAGCGAAGGTTGTGAAGGATCAACCTGTCGCGCGCCTCGCGGTTGTAATCGCGAAGATCGGCCAGGGCGGCGGGGGAGTCAGGCTCAAGCTCGACAATCAGTAACCCGCGCTTGATGCCCAGAACCTTGATCCGCGGGGCATCGAGCTCCTGGACCCTGCAAACCATCATACCTAATATCGGGGCATCGGGCTCCCCCTTCGCCTCTTGGGGGGAGAACGATGCAGGTATCTCAAGGGTAAGCTCTAGATTCTGCGCTCCCCTGCGCACGGTGATCTTTAGCCTTGAGTCCGGGCCTGAACGTTTGATGCGACTTAAAAGTGTCCTTGGTGAATTGCAACCCCTGCCATCCACCGCGATTATCACATCCCCCAGTCTTGCCCTGCGTGCTAACCCCTCCTCCTTTTCCCTTGAGATCAGGGGATACCGCATTATCTCCTTAAAGTAACGCGATAATGATCTGTCGGAAACCCACCTAAACATTAAAATGCTCCTTTTGTGCTTCGCACAAAAGATCGCATGATAAAGAATCGTGAGACATTATTTGAATAGCTCCTGTCAAATTCATCTCTCCGATCTTTTCCCCGCAGGGGAAAAGGAGGATTAAGGGGGTCCCCGACCAAACACGAAGTGTCTGGGTGGGGTAAAAAATTCATCTCTCCGATCTTTTCCCCGCAGGCCAAAAGGAGGATTGAGGGGTCCCCGGACGGCTGCACAGCAGACGTGTGGGGTGTAAGCCCCTCCTCAAACATCACGATTGCCCTCCTTACTCTAAATAAAGCGTTACGAAGAACCGACGTCCCTGGCGATAGATTTGCACCAGAACGATCTCTTTAGCTAAAGATTTAAGCTCCCCTGCAATCTTCTTGAACTCATCGGGATTCTTTACCGTGCGGCCGTCTATCGCGAGAATAACGTCCCCCGGCCTGATCCCTGCGCGTTCAGCAGCGGAGCTGGACTCAACGTCTTCGACCAAGACCCCTGCGGAGAGATTGTAGTGTTCTCGTTCTGCGGAAGAAAGCGCGCGCACCAAAAGGCCGAAAGGGACTTCCCGCGTCTGAGGGGAAGGACGGGGGGAGACTGCCATCTCCTCCGGCAACTCCTCCAGCTTCGCCCTTAAGTTCATCTCTTTGCCCCCGCGCCAGATATTTATCGCCACGGTTTTTGCAGGCGGCGTGGCGGCGACGCGTTCCCTGAACTCCTCTACGTTCTTAACCGCATGCCCGTCAAAGGCCACTATCACGTCGCCCGAACGCAGGCCGGCCTTATCAGCCGGGGTGTCGGGAACCACATCGGCTATGAGAACCCCATGTTTTCTCTTAAGCCCCAGGCCCTTGCGCATATCCTCATCAAGCTCCTGAGGATAGACTCCGAGGTAGCCTCGCTCGACCTTGCCCTTGGTGATAAGCTGATTTGCGACCTCCTTGGCCATGTTGATGGGCACGGCAAAGCCAATACCTATGTTGGTTCCGGAAGGGCTTGTTATGGCCGTATTGAGGCCGATCACCTGACCATGTATGTTGCATAAGGGTCCGCCGGAGTTGCCCGGGTTGATGGCGGCGTCGGTCTGGATGAAGTTCTGATAGCGCTGCTTTGAGGGCAGAAGCAGATTGGAACGGCCCTTGGCAGAGATCACCCCTACCGTAACCGTGCCCTCAAGCCCGAACGGATTGCCAATGGCTATGGCCCAATCGCCCACGCGAATCGAATCGGAGTCTCCGAGCTTTACGGTCGGCAAGTCTTTTTTTGTCTGCACCTTAAGAACCGCCAGGTCGGTATGCGGGTCTCTGCCGATTAGCTTTACATCCTTTCCCTTGAAGCTGCGTCCGTCCTCTAGGGTAACGGTAATATCCTCGGCACCGGCTACCACGTGATCGTTGGTAAGGATATAACCGTCCGGACGAAAGATAACACCGGAACCCAGGCTGTAACGCGTCTGCTCACGAGGCATCTCGCCGAAGAACTTCTCTGCAAACTCCTTGAAGAAGGGGTCATCAAAGGGAAGACCGGGAACGACAACCTTCCTGCTCGAGCTGATGTTGACTACCGCTGGCAGGACCTGCGCCACCACAGCTGCAAAGGGGCTCTCGGAAGGCCCGAGCACGGCAAGTGTATCCTGCTCCTCCGCCTGAGCCCTGGGGAAGATATTAAACACACCTGCGATAAGCAGTCCCAGAACGAAACCCGTTACCGTGGCCGAGCCTATTATGATCCCTACCAATTTGGCTGAGATCTCCTTCATTATCTAAACCTCCTTCTTAACAAATCCCTAAGCCGTCATCCCGACAAGGGGTTGTATTTCTTGACAAGTTCGCCTCCAATAATACTCAAAATACCTATGACGTGCAACCCTCACTTAAGGTTGCCTAAGTTACGTGCGGAATGGCGATTCAGGGTAAAGTCAGTATTTCTCGGCCAGAAGGGTAAGAATCTCGGCTTCCATCTCGACCTCCATCCCGGGCGCGAAGCCTGTGTGCTCGAAGGCTATCCGGCCTTTCTTATCAACAATCAGGGTGCGAGGTATGCTGCGTATCCCGTAGAGTTTTCCGGCAATGCCTTTCTCATCAACAAGCACAATGTAGTTCATTCCAATCTGACTTGCAAACCTGGAAAGATTGGCTTCCTTGTCAAGCCCAACACCCAGGATAACAAACCCCTGAGGCTTGTAGGTATCGTAGAGCTTGACAAGGTGTGGTATCTCTTTGAGGCACGGCCCGCACCAGGTGGCCCAGAAGTCCAAAAGCACCACCTTGCCGCGAAAATCGGACAGCGAGTGCTGACTGCCGGAAAGGTCTGCAAGCGTAAAGTCCGGCGCCTGCCTGCGATCGGCGCCCGGATCCTCTTTAGGCTCAGCTGAGGTCTGGGGGGTATTGCCTTCATCCCCCTCAAGTGAAGTATCTGTAACTTCGGAGGCGCTCGATGTATCGGGGATACGCTCTGTTACTTCGGGTGTCTCGCTGGGATTCTTGTTGCCGCAGCCTGCAAGTAAACCTGACCCGAGAATTGAGAGGATAACGATAATCCCTGAAAGTCTTGCCAACTTCATCTTGCTGCTCCTTTAGGATTTGGACGAAAGGTAATGTTCAACCTCTATCGCCGCAATAGTTCCGGTGCCCACTGCGGCTGCGATCTGACGTGTGGCGCCGGAAACAACGTCGCCTGCGGCCCACACACCTTCAACGCTCGTGCGAAGATCGGAGTCCACCTCGATGTATCCCCACTGATCCAGCTTGAGCTGATCGGCGAAGGCCCCGGTCTGAGGCTCCAGTCCGACGTAGATAAAAACCCCGCCTGCGGGTATCAGCTTTTCTTCACCGCTAGACCGATCGCGTACCCGCACGCCGGTCACCGTATCTTTCCCCTCGATCGCAACAACCTCGTGATTGAGAAGGAACGAACCCTTGCCCGTCTTCTTGAAGCGCTCCACAAGAATACCCTCGGCCTGGATGGTAACGAGGAACTCAACGATGGTGATCTTTGCCGCGAACTTTG
>DAOVCF010000037.1 GCA_030670165.1 Candidatus Stahliibacteriota bacterium
CCCTTGTATGTGCACTGCCCCTTCTCAGACAGAAGGTGATATTATTAAAACTTGACATGGCCTCGCTTGACCCTAAAATTATATTATGAAAACTTTGTCCGTGTTCGTTCTTTGCATTACGTCGCTTTTTGCTTCAGGGGAAGCGGCAAAGCAGGGGCCGATACTCCCGATGCCGTTGCATCCCGACATGGTAGAAGAGTTGCGCGCCACAGGCGAACTTGCAAAGGTGGCCCAGGCCTGGAAGGACTTCAACGCACGAGCCGTCTTCCTCTCCCTTCCCATTCCAGCAGCCCCGGTGACCTCAGGCTCAGGTATCGCTATACTTGTGGATTTTGCAGATAACAAGGCGGACACCCTGCATCATCCACCTGCCGCCTACGACACCTTGCTCTTTAGCGAAGGCATATGGCCTACCGGCAGTATGAAGGATTTCTACATCGAAAACTCCTACGGCCAGTTTGAGTTTTCAGGCGAACCTTCCCCCCATCCTTCGAGCGGACGCACCTGGCACCGTCTTGCGGGCAGCTACGACTACTGGTCAGAAAACCACGGTTTTGACCACTCTCAAGAGATGGCCAAGGAGGCGGTCAAAGTAGCCGATCCTTACGTGGATTTCGCTCGCTTCGATAACGACGGCCCTGACGGCATCCCCAACTCAGGGGACGACGACGGTGCGATAGATGCTCTCTACGTTGTTCACGCCGGACCAGGGTATGAGGAGAATCACTGCGGCAAGATCTGGTCGCATATGTGGTCGACTTACTACGAAACCAACGATGCGTCAGCAAACGGGGGGAAGATTCGACTTGAGCGCTACTCGATGCAGCCTGAGGAACGCTGCGACGGCTTGCTCATCAACATGGGGGTTTTTGCCCACGAGTACGGACATATTTTGGGATTGCCCGATCTTTACGATTACGATTACGATTCAAAGGGTGCAGGAAAGTGGAGCATTATGGCCGCTGGTTCCTGGAACGGCGGCGGTGCCTCGCCCGCCCATTTTGACGCCTGGTGCAAGTCCAAGCTGGGATGGGTGCAGCCGGTTCGCGTAACCGATTACGAAACCAACGCTGAACTTCCGGCGGTTGAGTTTACCCCCGTAGTCTACCGGCTCTGGACAGATGGGGATACCGTAGGCAGACAGTACTTCCTGGTTGAGAATCGCCAGAAGCTGGGTCTTTTTGACGCTAAACTTCCAGGCGAAGGCCTCCTCGTATATCACGTGGACGAGGCAAAACGCAACAACAACGACCAGTACATACCCGGGGAGCACTCCTCCTATCATCACTACCGCGTGGCGGTCGAACAGGCGGACGGACAGTTTGGTCTTGAACGCAACTTGAGCTCAGGTGATCCGGGCGATCCGTTCCCCGGTACGTGGAGGCGCAGGGAGTTTTACACCCACCTGCCTTACCCAACGAGCCGCGACTACTTCGAAGAAGATACGAGGGTCGGCGTACTTGACATAACCGACTCTGACAGCGTGATGTATGCTCATTTTGATGTGGGCAAGAATCTTCCGTACTTCCGCTTTATCTCGACCAGGCAGTGGGGCGGGGACAAAGCCAGGATCGAACCGGGCGAAGAAGGAACGCTCGTGGTTACAGTCAAGAATCTCTGGGGTGCCATTGATAATCTGGAGGGTGAGCTGTTTGTAAACAGCAAAGCGGTAACCGTCACGAAGTCTAAGGTTTCGTTCGGTTCGGTCGGCGAAGAGGAAACAGGGTCTAATGCATCCGATCCGTTTACCCTGGCTCTCTCTCCCGAAGTCCCGGGTTATCTTGAGACCGAAGCAAGGCTTACCCTGCGAGAGACCGTAACCGGTTTCGAACAGACCTTCAGCTTTGTTCTTATGCTTGGCTGGCCGGGCCTGCTTGTGGTCAACGACGCTTCAGATGAGGGACTGAGCCTGATCTATGAGGAGGTTCTCGACAATCTGGGGGTCCCACATGAGCATGCCACCTCGGAGGATCTCCTGGCACTTGAGGATATGCTGCTCGCTTCGGGAACGCACGATTCGGTTCTTGTCTGGTTCACGGGTCAGGAGACTGCCACCCTCAGCGAGTCGGAAGAAGCGCTCCTTGAGGATTTCCTTTCAAGTGGTGGAAAGCTTATCTGCTCAAGCCAGAACCTGGGTGAGGACAGGGGAAGCTCAAGCTTCTACCGCGACTTCCTGCACGCACAGTTTGAAACCCCGAACCAAAGCGAGATCCTGATCAACGGTGCCGGGAATAATCCCATTGTTGGAGCGGACGAGCGGGTCGCTGTTGCAGCTGCGTACGGAACATCAAAAGACGGCATCTCTGCCACCGGCGACGCGGTTCCTATCCTTCTCTACCCCGACGGCAACGCCGCAGCCATTGTCTTTGAAGATACCACTTACCAGCTTGCCTATCTTGCTTTTCCTTTCGAGGGGCTTACAGGGAATCCTTACATGGTTCTCTCCAAGGAGGCGTTCATGGGACGAGTTCTTCGCTGGTTTGGCTACGATCTGGGTATCGCTGAGCAGCCTTCCAGACCTTCTGTCTGGGGGATCGAGATACTGTCTCCGGTTGTTCGCGCCGGGGATGCAGCCGTTATGTACATATCCCTTGCCGAGTCCCAGGAGGTAGAACTTGTCCTCTACGATGCTCTGGGACGCAGGGTGAGCGTGAAATCGCTGGGCTTTCTTGAACAGGGCGAACACACAGTCCGGATTCCAACGACAGGCTTAACGTCAGGTGTCTACTTTGTTGGGATCAAGACGGAAAAAGGAAACTGGACTTCCCGTTTCGTCCTGCTCAACCCGTAACCCGTAACACCCGTAACCCGTAACACCCGTAACACCCGTAACACACCCAGGATGTGCGGGAATCATCTTGATACACTGAAAGGATCGTGTGGTTCCTAATGGGTCAATCAATCGAACCTTAGGGATGAAAGGTATTGATAAAGAAAGAGCGATGGCGTGGGGTTGAGCGACACCCTGCCCGACATCCGCTCGGTTGCAAGGATGTTATGGACAAGTGCCGGTCGTGAAATCCTGGTAGAAAGCCTGTCCACGAGTTTGGCCAGGCGTTTCCAGCTGGGGCGTCTGCCTGAACGGGCACGCATCACCCACCGAAAAACAAGGCTAAATGATGAAAGAATCTTATCCAGACCTACCCGGTAGCTGAGCCGCTCTATCAGCCGCACCAGATCCAGATCCGAAGAGGCAGGATGCTGGAGATACGAAAGCACCTCCTCGGAGATAAAACTCTCCTTATCATCAAGATAAAGGTATGCCTGCTTGAGGCTGCCGAACGCGACGTCCACGGCGACGTCTACCTCTTCTTCATGGTAGCCGTCATTAAGCAATTTCTCTCGTATCACCGCCTCATCCAGTGCCTTGAATCTAACCAGCTTGCAGCGCGAACGGATCGTTGCAGGCAGAGCAAAGGGGCGGGATGTGGTAAGCAGGAGCACGGTCTGTGCCTGTGGCTCCTCAAGGGTTTTGAGGAATGCATTGGCCCCTTCCTCCCTTATTCTATCGAAGTCAAAGAGAAGCGCTGCTCTGTGGCGCAGTATACGAGGCGGGTATTTCATCTCCCTGCGCAGATCGCGTATCCTGTCGATCGAGATCACCCATGAAGGGTTGGGATCAGATGAGCGCTGGTCAAGTACGTATTTCCCACGCTCCTGCCCCAACTCCTCGATCCACTTCTCACGACCGCTTGCAGGCTCGGCTTTGAAGGGAAAAAGCGGAACTATGTCGGGATGCGAGAGTGCGAATATCGTCTCGCTGAACGAAGGCGGGTTGATTGCTGCGGCAAAAAGGATGGCCGCGGTGCGCTTGCCTACCCCGTCTGGCCCGAAGAAGATGTAACCGCCCTGAGGGTTCTGTGCAGCTTTCTCCAAAAACTCAACCGCCTGCGGTTGTCCCTTGAGCATGCCTAAAACGGCTTGATTTACCTGCGCCATCTACTTCAAATAGTTTATTGGGTTGCGGAACTCGGTGCCCTTGCTTATCGAGAAATGCAGATAGTCTGATACCGTGCCCAGCGTCTGCCCCTTGGACACGGTTTGTCCCTTCTTGACACTTATCTTATCCAGGTTTCCGTAAAGGGAGTAGTAGCCATCCTGGTGATCTATGACAACAAGAAGGCCGTAGCCTGTAAGGTGCTCTGCGTAGGCCACCTTACCTTTGTTGATTGCCTTAACCGTCTGCCCGCCTGAACAGTCTATATCGATTCCATCGTTAAAGGTCCTGGTCTTATATCGTGGATGAACTATCGTTCCAAAGCTTGCGAGAATCTTTCTCGTTGCTACAGGCCATGGAAGATTGCCTCTTCCCTTTTCTATAACGGTGCCTGTAGGTTTACGGTCGGCAGAACCGGCACTCTTTTTATCCATTGACGCGATCAGCCTTTCCAGCTTTCGCCTGCGTGCCTCCAGCTCTTTGCGAAGCTTCTCCTTCGACTTCTTTGAGGTCTGGATATTGTTCAACCTCTTCTCTTTGCTTTGTTTCGCGGAAGTAAGCGAATCCTTGGCCGTTTTTTGTTCTCTAAGAAGCACTGAAAGTTCATTGTTGAAGAGCTCGAGGCTGTCCTTCTTTTGCTCGACCTGGGCTTTTGCACCAAGCAGGCTTTCAAAAAGCCGCTCCTCTGCACGCGCCGCGTAGCGTGTGAAGTAGACGCGGTCGTATATTTCGGCAACCGAGCTGGCGCCGAAGATAAGCTCCATATCGTAAAACTGCCCCCGCTTGTAAAGTGAAACGAGCCTTTTGCGCAGATTTTCCTTGCTTTCCCCAAGCCGGGTCCCCAGTGAATCGATCGCCTCCTCGAGCGAGTCTATCCCTGCCTGGGTTGAGCGCTGCGAACGCCTGAGCTCGGATATGAGCCGCCGGGTCAAAGAGACCTGTTCCTCAAGAAGGTCAATCTCCCTGGCTATGCCTTTCTCCTGTTTCCTTAAATCACCGATCTCTTTCTTCACCTCTGAGAGACGGGAACGGATTTTTGCAAGTTCCCTCTGTCGCTCGGTCTTGGACTGCGGCAGCATAATAAACGGGACGAGGATAACTAAAAGCCAGGGCAGGATTCGCTTCACGTTCTTTTCAGCTTGAACGCGTCTATTGCAAGGCCCGAGCCGAGCCAGCCGAAGACAAGGCCTGGACCCACAAGGATCGCGGCAAGCTCCCAAGCAGGGAAGCTCATCGAACCGAGAAGCGGAGAAAGTACGAGGTGAAAGGCAAAAACGATTCCGTATGCCACGATGCTGCCGAACAGGCCCTCGAAAAGCCCCTCGATCACGTAAGGCGCTCTGAGTGTGCGTGGGTGCACACCCATCAGCCAGTAGAGGTCTATGATTCGCCTGCGATCAAGGATAGCAAAGCGTGTGGCGAGCATGGTTACGAGCACCGCCGAGAACCCGACCAGAAGAAGCACGAACGCGTCCGCACCGAGAAGTATGTAAAGAAACGTATTCAGCTTGCCCAACAGGTTGCGATCCACCCATACCTCATCGACTCCATCGAAGAGCAGAAGCTTGCACTCCAAAGCATCAAGCTGGGCGCGTGATCGGTATTCCGGCGTGAGCTTTAATCTGATTGATGGCGGGAGGGGATTCTCATCAAGTATGTCCAGAAGCTCCGCATCCTCCCCCAGGTCTTTACGAAACTCCTCAAGCGCCTCCTCGCTTGATACCGCAGAACCGGCAACGATCCCTTCAAGGGTCTCAAACTCACCCACGAGTCCCTCCGAGTTTGCATCGGGAGAAAGGAAGGCAACGACCTCAAGTCTGCTCTCGATCTCGTTCTTGAACGAGAGAAGATAGAACGTCCCGAGTGCAAAAACCCCAACGATCGAAAGGACAACCGCGAAGATCGCGGCCGCTGCAAACGAGACGCGCCTTCCTTTGAAGAAGAGCTCAGAGCCCTCTTTCAGTACGAAACCGGTGCTCACTGTATGCTACCCCCGGTCAACTGAAGCACCCTTCCTGGAAGGAAGTGCAGTATCTCGTGGGTGTGGCTTGCCGCAAGGATCGTGGTTCCTTCGTGGTTTACTTCACCCAAAAGCTTCAGCATCTCGCGTTCCTGGGTCTCATCAAGTGCTGAGAACGGTTCGTCAAGCAGAAGAGCCTCCGGCTCCTTGGCAAGCGCCCTTGCCAGAGCCACCTTCTGGCACTGTCCTATGGAGAGCTCGTAGGGACAGCGTGAGGAGTGATCGCTCATACCTACGCTTTCAAGCCAACGCTCTGCGCGTTCGCGGGCATCGCATCCTGATGCCCCTAAGGCCTCTAAGACAAGAGCGACATTTTCAAGAACCGGCCGGTCGTCAAGCAGGCGTATATCCTGGAACACGATACCCACCCTCCGGCGAAGCCTGGATAGCCCTGTCTCGTTTAGCGAGCTGACATCCTCATCAAGAACAAAAATCTTGCCCTGGCTGGGAGGTAAGGCCCCGTAGACTATCTTCATAAGAACGCTTTTGCCTACCCCGGTGGCTCCAAGAAGCCACACCCACTCACCCTTCTTTACGTGAAGGTTGATCTCTCCAAGAACATCCCTATCCGGAGCAAAGCTCTTGGCCACACCCTCCAGTCGAATCATAGCGCTTCCTTGATTTCCCTGGCTATGGCCTCAGGGGTAAATCCGAAGAGATCCATCAACTCGTCGCAGGAGCCTGACTCGCCAAAGCGGTTCTGGATACCGATCCGTTTGATCCGGGTGGGGTGGTGTTCTGCAAGTAAGGAAGCAACCGCCTCGCCCAGACCGCCTATAACGGTGTGCTCCTCAGCGGTGACGATGAAGCCGGTGCGCTCTGCCGCCTCAATAACCGGCTTTGAGTCCAGGGGCTTTACCGTATGCATGTCAATTACACCAATGGATATCCCCTCCTCAGCGAGAATGTCCGTAGCTTGCAAAGAGGGCCACACAAGCGAGCCTGTGGCAACGATCGTGGCCTGAGTTCCCTTTTTGAGTACCTTGGCCTTGCCTATCTCGAAGGACTCACCTTCGGGGTATATTCTAGGCAGGTTAGGCCTGGTCAATCTCATGTAGGAAAGGCCTTTATGCTCGGCAAGCTTCATCACGAGCGCGTAGGTGGCTACATCATCCGCTGGTGCGATAACGGTAGTTCCAGGGATAATCCGCATGAGCGCTATATCCTCTATGCATTGATGGGAGGAGCCGTCTTCGCCTACAGAGATTCCGGAATGGGTCGCAACGATGTTAAGCGTTACCCCGGAGTAGGCCGCGGAGTTGCGTATCTGCTCCCAGGGCTTGCCCACCGCGAACATGGCGAAGGTCGAGACGAAGACAAGCTTGCCTGTGGTTGCCAGTCCTACAGCGGTATCTATCATGTCCGCCTCGGCTATCCCCATGTCGAAGAAGCGGCTGGGGAAGGACTTGCGGAACCGGACGGTCTTGGTGGACAATGCAAGGTCTGCATCCAGCACCACCACGTTCTTGCGCCTGCGGCCCAGCTCCAAAAGCGCCTCTCCGTATGCACTGCGCAGCGAGAAGCGCTCTACTTGCCCAGTTCCGCCAGAGCCCATTTCAACTCCGCTTCGGTCGGCGCGCGACCGTGAAACTCAAGGTTGTTCTCCATGAACGATACACCTTTACCCTTTACGGTGTTTGCAATAATAGCTGTAGGGCAGCGTCGTTCCTGTGCGGCGAAACGAAACGCGGATAAGAGCTGCTTGAAATCGTGCCCGTCGACCACAAGCGCCTGCCAGCCGAACGAACGAAACTTCTCGTCCAAAGGATCTATGTTCATCACCTCCGAGGTCGCTCCGTCGATCTGCAGGCGGTTTTTGTCTACGATCGCCGTAAGGCGTGAAAGCTTGAAGTGTGCGGAGCTCATGGCCGCCTCCCAAACCTCGCCCTCCTCGCACTCGCCGTCGCCAAGAAGCGCATAGACGCGTGAATCCTTGCGGTCGATTCGCAAACCTAACGCCATCCCGTTGGCGAGCGAGAGCCCATGTCCAAGAGAACCTGTACAGATCTCTACACCCGTGGTACACAAACAGGGATGCCCCTGTAGTGGCGAGCCTAACCTCCGCAGGGTCTCAAGATGCTCGCGAGGGAAGTATCCGCAGTCTGCAAGCACGGCGTAAAGGGCTGGTGCGGCGTGTCCCTTGGAGAGCACGAATCGATCGCGCTCAGGCCAGTCAGGTTCATCAGGCCTGTGGCGCAGAACGTAATAGTAAAGGGCAGTGAGTATATCCACAGCCGAAAGCGAGCCGCCGGTGTGACCGGAGCCAGCCTTCGCAAGCATGACGAGCACGTCCTTACGCAACTGACGCGCTTTGGCGGTCAACTTGCCGATTAACTCCACAGGCGGCTGGATAGGTTTAAAATTAAAATCTTCTTTTTCCATCTAGTTCCCTGTTAGGCGATCTGCCATGCGGATGGCCGCTATCATACTTGAGGGATCGGCCATCTCCTGACCGGCAATGTCAAAAGCCGTTCCGTGCAAAGGAGAGGTGCGCACGAACGGCAATCCCCAGGTGAGGTTGACGCCTTCGCCACGTGCCAGAAGCTTGGCAGGTATCATCCCCTGATCATGATACTGGGTAAGAAAGCCGTCCACCTCTTGTATATGACGATTAAACGTGTCTGCGGGATAGGGACCTTGAACATCAAGTCCCTCCTTGTTGGCTGCGGAGACGGCGTCTGCAATCTGTTTCTCCTCTCCATACGAAAACTCTTCGCCGTGCGGGTTAAGTGCGAGAACTGCCATGTTTGCCTCGCGGCCATGAAGGGTTCTTAAGAAATCGGCATAAAGTTCAAGCTTGCGCAAAACGCGCTCGGTGGTGATGAGTCCTGGCACGTCTTGAAGCGGGTGGTGGGTTGTTACAAACGCAAAGGATGCGTAAGGTGAATGGGCAATCATGAGCACCTCGCGGGCACCGAACTCATGTGCAAGGAACTCGGTGTGGCCGGTGAAGCCAGGCACCGAAAGCCCGATGGCTTCTTTACTCACAGGAGCGGTAACCAGAGCGTCTATCTCGCCCTCCTTGAGGAGCTTGACGGCTTTCTTTATTGCTTCGAGCGCTGCTTTACCAGCCGAGTGCTGCACACGGCCGAACTCGAACTCCACCTCGCCGGTATCGGCTACTCGGGGCAATGAGAAGTTCATCTTAAGCATCATCTGAGCCGCACTAAGGATACTTACGGAACCTATGATTGTCAAATGAATCGGTTCCTTGCGCAGCCTGGCTAAGGCTTTGACCACGATCTCAGGGCCTATACCTGCCGGATCACCGAGGGTTATTCCGATCCTTGCCACGCTGTATTTTAATCATTTTCATGCCGAGAGCAAGCTAATTGACCTTGGTTAATGAAAGATTATACTTAATTGATGAAGAGGTACCTTTTCGAATCGAAGCCCTTGAGTGTTCTGGTCCTCTGGGATAGGGGAAAGGCGCAAGGGATATTGATTAACCCTGGCGCTGATGTCGTTCTGGATGAGGTTCCTCCGGTGGAAGTCGAAAGATTCTTTACACAGCTCCGCGATTATCTGGCAGGCAAGGAGGTGAGCCTTAGTCTACCGATTAACTGGGAAAGGTTGACGCCCTTTGCAAGAAAGGTCTCTCAGGAACTTTTAAAGACCCGCTGCGGCCAGATGCTCTCCTACGCAGAGCTTGCAAGAAGGATAGGAAATCCCAAGGCGGCACGCGCGGTCGGCCAGGTGATGGCTAAGAATCCTTTCCCTCTGGTTATCCCTTGCCACAGGGTGATAGGCTCGAACGGTTCGCTCACCGGCTTCGGCGGCGGGCTGGAACTCAAAGCCAGACTGCTTGCACTGGAACAAAAGATGCCAAGATGAGCGTGAATGATATAAGGCCTCCTGAATCCCCCCACGAGGTGTGGAGAAATTCTATGATCCTTATCGCTTCAATATCGATCATGGCCCTAACTATGTTTATCTTTCGCATAATCGAAGGGATACGATATACAAATCTTAATCTGCTGCTGCGTATTTTCCTTAGACTCTCCTGAAGGCGATTACGTGTTCGCCGGGTTCGTTAAAACCACGGTGTGGGAAAACGAAAAGAAATCCAAGTATACTGCATGGGTAAGCTGAAGGAAGCAAAGACAGTCAAGATGCCGCTCGCCGGACGGGCTTTTGTGGATTGCGATATTCCGCAACTTGGTAACCAGGCAGATTACATCCCCCGGAAATTAGCGGAAGAAACGAGTTAGGCGATCTGTTGCCGATTACAGGAACCGACCTATGAACGGGTCATAATTCTTGCGGTGCTTCTTTAAGACCTCTGGGTTGCGGTACTCTGGAATAAGGATTGGCGCGTGGCTGGTCTCCGGGATTCCTTCGTCTTCAAGCTCGGCGCGAAACGCCCGTACGTGGTCGAGAGAGAGTTTGGCTTCGCGTCCAGCCAGAGCCTTGGCTCTCTCAGACGCTGCTTTACCCGCCCTGCGTCCGAACACATTGTAGTCTAAAATCGAGTTGCCCATCAGCCGGTTGCGGCCGTGCACCCCGCCTGAGACCTCGCCTGCGGCAAAAAGACCGGCAAGGGTGGTTTCGGTATCAGCGTTGATCTCAATCCCGCCGTTCTGGTAGTGCAGGGTGGGGTAGACAAGCATGGGTTCTTGCGTGATGTCTATGCCGAAACGCTTGAACTGACGCACCATTGCAGGAAGAGCGGAATGGATGGTTCCCGGGCTTGATAAAAGATTGATGATGGGTGAATCAAGCCAAACCCCGACGCGACCGGCAGGGGTCTTCACACCCATGCCCCGTTTGGTGGATTCGCGGATAAACGACGCCGCCTCAACGTCGCGCGGCTCCAGTGGAAATACGAATAGTTCCCCTTCCTTGTTCACCGGCTGGCCGCCAAGACCTCTGACCTTCTCTGTAATGAGAAAGCCCAGTATCTGCTCAGGGTATACCGCACCGGTGGGGTGGAACTGCACCGAGTCCATGTACAAAAGCTTTGCTCCGGCGTGATAGGCCATCACCAGGCCGTCGGCGGTGGCTCCGTAGTGATTGGTGGTGGCAAACCCTTTTATGTGCAGGCGTCCGAATCCACCGGTGGACATGATCACCGAGCGGGCGCGGATCACGGTATACTCCTCGGTCTCCATGTTGTAAAGAAGCGCGCCTGCCGCTTCGCCCGCATCGTCAAGGAGAAGTTCGACCGCCGGAGAGTACTCCACGATGGTAATCTTATCAGGGTGATTCTTGACCTCGTCGCGCAAAACGCGCTGGATTTCGGCTCCGGTGTAGTCGCGACAGGAGAGCATGCGGCGTCTGGAGGTGCCGCCGCCGGACTCGGTGTTAAGGATACCTTCGGCGTTCTTATCCCACATCACACCCAACTCCCCAAGGTAGGCGGCGATCCCCGGAGCATCCATAATCAAGGTGCGCACCAGCTCCGGCTTGTTGTCAAAGTGGCCGCCGCCGATCACATCGAGGTAGTGGATTGCAGGCGAGTCGTGTGGGTTCACCGCTGCCTGCATCCCGCCCTGAGACATCATTGAGTTGGAATCACCAACGCGCAGCTTGGTGGCAAGAACGGCGTTCATGCCTGCGTTTGCCACCTGGATTGCAGCCATGCATCCGCCGCCGCCTCCGCCGATGATCAATACGTCAGTATCGTAATCAGGCTCACTAAGATCGAAATCATCAGGGTTGATGCGGGGGTAGCTCTCAAGAAGATCAACAACGCGCGAGGTCATCTCCTCCCCCTTGTTTACTCCCACGCGGATAGGCTTGCGCGCATCGGGCTGGTAATCAGGATGAAAATTGGATAAAACCTCCTCGCGCTCGGCAAGGCTCATCCTCTTAACCACCTCTCGGCCAGCCTTCGCCTTTTCCAAACGCGCCTGACGCGTGGCCTTGACATTCTCCAAAGAGACCTGCATGTATTCGGGGTATCCGCTCATCGTATCTCCTAGAAGACCTTGAAGTCCAGCTTGCGCTCGGTGTAGCGCTTGGTTAACTCCTCACGCGAGAGACCCTTGAGTTTCTCAATTTCCTTTTCGTAACGGCCTTCCTTCTGCTCGGCCAGGCGCTCGGCAAGGTGTGCCGAGCGAGGCAGAAGGTAGCGTCCGGTCAGCCGCCGGGCAAGGAGCGCGATGTTGTACTGCACCATCTCCGCAGGACAGCGCACGGCGCAAAGGCCGCACATGATGCAGTCGAACGAAAGGTCTGCGGCTTTGGCAAGGTTACCGCGTTTGATCTCCTGGATGTAATCCATTACTTCGATTTCCTGCGGGCACGCCTTGGTGCAGGAGTTGCAAGCCACGCACCGGAACACCTCAGGGTAGTAGCGCTGGATGGACGCAAGCTCAGGCTTGAGCTTTGAGATGTCGTAGACCGCCTTGACCGCCGGTGTAAAAGGTATCTGCACCAAATACATGTTGGGTTCAACCACGGTCTGGCATGCAAGGCCGGTGCGAAGCTTGTAGTCGCCTTCCAGCCGGTAGATGGTGGCACACGCCCCGCAGAAACCCTCCCGGCAGCCTATAGCTTTCTTGAACTGGAAGCCCACGTACTCCATCGCGGTAATGATGGTAAAGCTTTCGGGAACGAAGAAGCGCTTCCCGTAGATGAAGACCGGGATCAGTTTTTCTTTTGGTTTGTCGTCCGGATAGGCAGGCCCCGCCTGGGGTTCCGGCCCAGGCGCTTTAACTTCTACTTCCTTATCATCCATATCGCTAATGATAGGCCGAGGGTTTTAAATGTCAAGGTAAATACATCCCGCGCGCCTGCTTCGCATGCTTGAGCTTCCTCGCAACGACAATTCGGGCCGACCT
>DAOVCF010000015.1 GCA_030670165.1 Candidatus Stahliibacteriota bacterium
AAGTGTGTTACGGGTGTTACGGATGTTACGGGTTGACCTTCCCCTGACCTCACTTATACTTATCCCCACATGAAGAAGACCCGACCCGGTGAGGTGATTACCCTTGCATCAGGTGCACTTGTTCTTGCCGGGCTGGTGGCATTCGTGGTCTGGCAGTGGCCCCAGATTTCCCACCTTTTCTCAAACCCAACCGAGATCCGTTCTTACATTGCCTCGTTCGGCATCTGGGCGCCTTTAATCTTCGTCGCCCTTTACGTTTTCCAGATCATCGTTGCCCCCCTTCCCGGCGCGCTCATGAACTTCGCAGGAGGGCTTATGTTCGGGTGGGGAGGCGGGGTAGGGCTTTCCTGGATCGCGTGCGTTGCGGGTGCGGCTATCTCCATTTTGGTGATGCGGGCATTCGGGCGCTCGCTCATGCGGATATTTATATCGGATAAAAAGCTCGATAAGTTTGACGGATACTTGAGAAGCCGGGGGTGGGTTTATCTCTTCCTCTTATACATCGTACCCAATCCACTTGGCGACACGGTAAACTACATGGCCGCGCTTTCTGACATCGAACTGTGGAAGCTGCTTGGGATGGTGGCAATCGGACGCATCCCATCGCTTATTGTCGGAAGCTGGCTGGGCAAGCAGTCTATTCATTTTCAGACCGTCCACTGGATACTGCTGGGTGTAGGGTTCGTGGGTCTTCTGGTTGGAGTATACATCGTTCACAGGCCGCTGGAAAGGCTGGCGATGAGGATATCGGAGAAGCTGTTCCCTCCAAGATCATCCCACACGCCTGCTTCGCAGTCGCGCGGGGACCCCGAATAATATGCTCCTTTTTGGCTTTGCCAATCTGTGCCCCGGAGGGATAAAAGATCGCAAAGGATCGAACCAATACACACGTAAATTGCTTGACAAGCAAACCGACCGCCTTATGCTTCTGGTATGGATTACCGCAAAGCGGGCGTTGACATAACGACTTTGGATAAAATCAAGAAACGGATGGCCAGGGCGGTCAGGCGGACCTTTAATGAGAACGTGATGACCGAGTTCGGTCACTTCGGCGGCGGGTTCAGACTGAAGGGCTACCGCAGACCTGTGCTCGTGGCCTCGACAGACAGCGTTGGCACCAAGGTCAAGGTCGCCCGGATGGCAGGGGTGTTTGATACGGTGGGAGCCGATATCGTGAATCATTCAATCAACGATATTTTGTGCACCGGTGCCCAGCCCCTGTTCTTTTTGGACTACGTGGCTTTCTCGAAGCTTGGTTCGAAAGAGGTGGCCGAGATCGTCGAGGGTGCGGCAAAGGCGTGCAGAAAGGAGGGGGTTGCGCTCATCGGCGGCGAGACCGCCCAGCTTCCCGGGGTGTACAAGCCGGGTGATTTCGATCTGGTTGGAACGATCGTGGGCGCGATCGAAGAAGGCAAACTGATTGACGGTAGTGAGATCAAGGAAGGGGACGTGGCCATAGGACTGCGCTCCACCGGTCTGCACACCAACGGCTACTCCCTGGCAAGAAAGGTGCTTCTCGAGGGCAACGCCCCCCTCCCCCTGGACGCTCTAGTCCCGGGGACCAAAAAGACGGTGGGTCAGGCGCTTCTGGCCGTGCACCGCTCCTATCGTAAGGAAGTCGAAGCTGTCAAACCACTGCTTAAGGGCATCGCCCACATCACCGGCGGCGGGTTCGAGGGAAACATCTCGCGACTGCTGCCTGATAACGTTGACTGCGTGATCGAGAAAAAGAGCTGGAAGCCACAGCCTATCTTCCGCCTGATACAGATTCGCGGCCAGGTCGCAGAAGATGAGGCCTATCACGTGTTCAACATGGGGATAGGGATGGTGCTGTTCGTAAGGTCGAAGGACGCTGAGGAGGTACGCGAGAAGACCCGTGGTATCATCATCGGCAGGATCGAGAAGGGTAAAGGAAGAGTAAATCTAGCATGAGCAATCAGCTTCAAAGGCTCACGAGACTCGCCGAAATCCTGGGACGCGATCGTCGTTACAAGCTTGAGGCCTATATTTTCGTAATCGAGGCCCTTAACTACGAGCTTGAGCACCTGGGGGTGAACTCTCCAGATAAACGCCGTCACCTGACTGCAAGAGAGCTTCTTGAAGGGATCAGGGCGCTGGGCTGGGAGCGATACGGCCGACTGACAAAACAGGTATTCGAGAACTGGGGGGTGCACTCTACTCGAGACTTCGGGGAGATAGTCTTCAACCTCATCGAAGCGGGAGAGTTCACGAAAACCGACGATGACCGCAAGGAAGACTTCAGAGATGTCTTCGACTTCGACCGAGATCTGGTGAAAGCCTACCCGCTAGGCGATGCATCAAAAAATTGACTCCGGTTTGAACTCATTATTTTCGCAGGAAAAAAAATTGAGGCCGATTCAGGGATGCACGCGAAAATAGAAGCGGAGTTCACTGGCCGCGGCTCGATCCTTACCAAACTTCCCAGATATGAGAAGCGGGCCGGTCAACTTGAAATGGCGCTGGCGGTGGCCGACGCCCTTGAAAATAAGGCCGACCTGATGGTCGAGGCGGGCACCGGAATAGGCAAGAGCTTTGCCTACCTTATTCCTTTGATTTACTGGACGATGAAGGAAGGCCGCAAGGCGGTCATCTCCACCGGAACCAAGGTGCTGCAGAACCAGCTCGTGGCAAAGGACCTGCCGTTTTTGGCCGAAAATTCAGATGTAGCGTTCAAGTACGAGGTTCTTTACGGTCAGGAGAACTTCTTCTGCCGCCGCCGGGCCGGTATGATCACCCAGTACGGGCTGTTCGACGATCCTGACCAGGCTGAAGAGTTTCAGAAGATCGCCGAGTGGGTGCGGGAAGGAAGCGGCATATTCGAGGATTATCCGGAGCCCATCTCCTCAAAACTAAAGCAGCAGATCAGCCGGCGCTCCGAGGCGTGTCCCCGCCGCAACTGCGCCTACTACGCGGAGTGCCCATACTACCGCAAACGCCGCGCCATAGAGGAAGCGGATATTATAGTAATCAACCATCATCTGTTCTTCGCGCATCTTGAATCGGCGGGTAAGCTTCTGCCCGAGTTCGGTGCCGCTGTATTCGATGAGGCGCAGCGGCTGGAGCAGATAGCCGCATCCTACTTCGGAGTCCGGCTTACGAACGTCGGTTTATCACTTCTGCTCTCCCGCATCTATAATCCGCGGCGGGAAGCTGGAATTTTGCCAAGGATTCCCATGTTCCGGCGTGTAAAGTCCAATGCCCGCACCCTGGTCGAGGAAGCACGTGCGGCGGCGGACAATTTCTTTATGAATATAGCCAATTTGCTCAAGCCCTACGAAACCAAGAAACGCATCCGTGCAGCGGACTGCGTGCCCAACGATCTTGAGCAGCCGCTTGACGATCTCGCCGGATTTCTTTTCGAGATAGCCAAGGACTCCGACGATGAGGATCTCTCTTTTGAACTGATTTCCTTGGGTGATCGGGTATCGGTAGCTAAGGGCGCGGTGGTCAGTTTCCTGGACATGGCGGATGCGAACTCGGTCTATTGGATAGAGGCTTCAGATACCTCGGATCGAGTGTCCATCCACTCCGCGCTCATTGACGTTTCAGAGGTCATGCGAAACTCAGTATGGAGCCAGGACTGGATAAACATCCTGACCTCAGCCACCCTGGCCGTGGGAAAGCGGTTTGATTTTACCGCTGAGAGGATAGGGTTTAATGGTAGGACCCTGCTTCTCGGCTCACCTTTCAATTATCAGGAAAACGCTTTGACTTACGTAGGGCACGACCTGGTTTCGCCTAAACACGAAGCTTGGGAGGAACGGATGGCTGAGCGAGTGGATGAGTTGATCAAGACAAGCCATGGACGTGCGCTGGTGCTCTTTACCAGCTACGCAACGCTGAACAAAACCGTAGCAATGCTGGAGGAAAAGTTATCCAATAACCACACCGTCCTTGTTCAGGGGCGCGCCACGCGCAACGTGCTCCTTGAGGAGTTTCGTTTCGACACCTCCTCGGTTCTATTCGCCACCCAGTCCTTCTGGGAGGGGGTTGACGTACCGGGCGAGTCGCTGGTGATGCTGGTGATCACGCGCCTTCCATTCGAAGTGCCTGACGACCCGCGCGCCGAGGCGATACTGGAGGCCTACCGCCGCCAGGGCCGCGAACCGTTCACCGACTATCAGCTGCCTTTGTCCGTCTTGAGGTTCAGGCAGGGGATCGGACGATTGATAAGGAGAGATTCGGATTACGGGGTTATAGCGGTGCTCGATTCGAGGATTGTTAAGAAGGCCTACGGCCGTCTGTTTATGGATTCACTTCCTCCCGCGCCTGTAGTATTCAACTTATTAGAAGTCCAAAGATTCTTCGAGGAACATTAGTTGCGATCTTTTTAGCCTCCGGCTAAAAAGGAGCGCAGTATTCGGGGTCCCCGCTCAGCCGCGAAGCGAATGAGTGGGGTGCGTTCCAGTTGACATATCAACTCCCTTCATTTATCATACACCATGATTGATCCCAAGAGGATACGAGAAAATCCGGACGAGATAAAAAAGCTTCTGGCACGCCGCAAGTGCCCGGTTTCGGTTGATGAGGTTTTATCGGTGGACGAGGAGCGGAGAAAACTTCAGGCCGAGCGCGACACGCTGCGCCATGATCTCAAACAAGCTTCCGATGCCATCGGCAAATTAAAGAGAGAAGGTAAGGACGCATCTGAAGCAATGGCAAAGACCAAGGAACTCTCTGCTAAGACCAAGGAGCTGGATGTTAAGCTCTCAGAGATCGAAGCACGTTTTGAGGGGTTATTGTGGCAGCTGCCCAACCTGCCTGATCCGGCCGCGACTGATGAGGATACGGTGCTTCGCTCATGGGGCAAAAAGCCGGAGTTTGATTTTGAACCGAAAGACCATGTGGCCCTGTGCGAGGAGTTGGGTTTAGTCGACTTCCGCTACGCTGCGGAGTATGTGGGTGCGAGATTTGCTGCCTATACAGGCGATGGTGCGCTTCTGCAACGGGCGCTTGCCAACTTCTGCCTCGACCTTCACACGAAAGAGCACGGGTACAAAGAGGTCTTCCCGCCGGTATTAGCCCGTGCTGAATCGGCAGACGCCGCAGGTCAGCTTTCCAAGCTGGACGACATGTACGCCCTGCGGGACGACCCGCTGTATCTCATTCCCACCTCGGAGACCGCCTTGATCAACATGCACATGGGACAGGAGTTAAAGGAGGAGGAGCTCCCACTCAAATACACCGCCTACACCTCCTGCTTCCGCCGCGAAGCCGGGACTTACGGCACCCAGACCAAGGGTCTCTTTCGCATCCACCAGTTCGAGAAGGTGGAGCTTGTGCAGTTCGCGCATCCTGACCGCTGGCGAGCGGCTTTTGATGAAATCCTTTCCAACGCGGAAAGGGTGCTCCAACTTCTCCAGCTTCCCTACCGCATCAAGGCGCTCTCCCCTGCCGAGGCGGCGTTCCAGGCATCCTTAACCTTTGACATAGACCTTTGGGCCGCAGGCGCAGAAGACTGGCTTGAGGTCTCATCGGTATCAAATTGCAGGGATTTTCAGGCACGCAGGAACAAGACGAGACTCAGATTAAAGGACGGCAATCTGATCTATCCCTACATCCTGAACGGTTCGGGCACCGCTTTCCCCAGGTTGATAATCGCTATCTTAGAGAATAACCAACAGCCGGACGGCACGGTGCGTATACCTGATAAGCTACGTCCCTATATGGACGGAAAGGATTACATCGGGAAATGAGCGAGGAGCTTTTCCCCGAGTTCACTGCCGAAGACGAACGTTGGATGCGCGAAGCGTTGAAGCTTGCTGCCAAGGGACGCGGCGAGGTTTCCCCGAATCCGATGGTTGGCTCTGTGGTCGTAAAGCAAGGTGAGGTTTCAGGCAAAGGTTACCACTCGCGCTACGGCGGCCCTCATGCAGAGGCGATCGCTCTGGCTGACGCCGGTTTGAAGGCGGACGGCGCCACCCTTTATGTGAACATCGAACCCTGCGTTCATCTCGGCCGCACCCCGCCCTGCGTGGAGAAAATCGCCAAAGCCAGAATCAGACGGGTGGTTATAGCCATAAAGGACCCTGACAGACTGGTTAACGGCAAGGGGATCGAGCACCTTTTAAGAAAACACATCAAGGTGGACCTTGGGCTTATGGAAAAAGAGGCAAGAGTGCTGAACGAGGCTTACTTCAAGCATCGCGAGACCGGCATACCTTTCGTGATACTCAAGCTGGCCACCACCCTGGACGGCAAGCTGGCCACACAGTCCAAAGACTCACAGTGGATCACCGGTGATGAGGTCAGACGGTTCTCCCACCGGCTCCGGTCCGAGTCGGATGCGGTCATGGTAGGCATCGGAACCGTTCTGGCCGATAACCCTCAGCTCACGGTGAGATTGGTGAAGGGGCGAAATCCGTTGAAGATAATCCTGGATACAAAACTCAGAATGCCCCAGGATGCAAGACTTTTCGAGCAGGGCAAAACCCTTGTCTTTACCTCACAGGACTCGCTTATCCGAAGGGGGGATTACGATCCGGCGAAGGTCTCGTTCGCGGCGGTCGATGTGAACCAGGGGCGACTGAACCTTTTGCAGGTGCTCAAGGAGCTTGGGAGAAGGCAGATCGCCCAGCTACTGGTAGAGGGAGGAGGCACGGTTGCATCCGAGTTCCTGCGTCAGGGCTTGGCCGACCGCTTCATATGCTGCATCAACCCTTCGATCATTGGCAAAGGCCTGGGATACACCGATACCATTAAGTACGCAAAGATCAACGAACGAATCTGTCTTAAAGACGTGAAGGTTTCTTGGCTGGGTAAAGATCTAAGACTCGAGGCGCGACCTTGTTTACCGGACTGATAGAGGAAGTAGGCAGGCTGCGTAGGGTAACCTCAAGGGGAGAGAACAGGATACTGGAGATAGAGACTTCGCTTGAATTCCAGGAAGCTGACAGCATTGCAGTGAGCGGGGCTTGCCTTACGATTATCGAAGTCGGCGAGGATTGGGTGAAGGCGGAGGCGACAGGAGAGACGAACAAGCGGAGCATCTTGGGCGATCTGCACGCAGGGTCACGAATCAATCTGGAGCGCGCGCTGACATTGCAAAAGCCCTTGGGAGGCCATCTCGTGCAGGGGCACGTGGATGAGAAGGGCAAGGTGACCGGTGTAAAGAAGACCGCCGATGCCTGGCAGATCGAGGTGGCGTTCTCCAAGGAGTTTTCATCTCTGGTAACAGATCAGGGTTCTGTTGCCATTGACGGGGTGAGCCTGACCGTGTTAAAGAAGCTGCCCGGCCCCAAGCTTGTGGTAAACATCATCCCGGAGACACTGCGGCGCACCACCCTCGTTGAGCGCAGGGTAGGTGATAAGGTCAACATCGAGTTCGACATGATAGCCAAGTACGTTCGGGAACAAACCCGTAACACCCGCCCGTAAGGAAGATTTATGCCTAAGGTAGGTTTCGTTTTCTCCGGTGCCGGCGCTCGCATCGCACAGGAGTGCGCCTTATCCGAGGCGCTTATAGAAGGCCTCACCCCGTCCGGGCGCAAGATTCGCCCCGACGTCGTCGCTGGAACGAGCGCTGGGGCGTTGAACGCCATTGCTGTGAACGCCGTAATCCGCTCAAAGGAGCAACCCCAGGCTCCAGCTTTTAGCTGGGACGACTATAAACGAATCCTTTTTGACATGAAAGACGCCAAGATTTTCAACACAACCGCCAGGGGAATCACAAAGATTCTTCCCAGAAACATCCCTGAAGGATTTGTGCTCGACACCGCTCCTTTTCGCAAATTGCTTGAAGCAACGCTTAAAAAGATGGAATTCGACACTCTGGGCAGCCTGTATCTTCCTACCTACATCTCGGTGGTCGAGAAAGAATCGGGCAGGATACACAGGTTGTTCAGTCACGACCCCGACCCTGCGGTGCGCGATCTTTCGCTTGCCGACGCCCTCATGGCCACCTCCGCGGTCCCGGTGGCGTTCAAACCGGTAAAGATCAATGGCCTTGAAGGGGAGTTCGTGGATGGAGGGGTAGGTCGTGACGGCATCCCGGTGGAGACGATGATTGCCGAGAGGTGCAGGGAGCTTTACGTTATATCAAGGATGCGGGGAAACGATAAGACCGAGGTCGCCGTGTTCAGGAAGAGGAGACCCAGGATGCCGAAGATTCTCCTGACCGCCCTTCTGTCAACCGAACACCTGATGAACAACCTCTTTGAGTACGGGCTTGTGCTTGCGCCGTTGATAGCTCGGCAGGCGTTCCTGTACATGCCGAAGCTTACCAAACAGTATCCGATGCTTGGTTTTAGCACCCAGCGAGAGCAGTACGAGGAAACCATGGTCTGGGCCAGGAAGAACGATCCCCTGCCGCTCAAGGAAACAGACCTTAAAAAGAGAATGCTTCGGCACTTATCAAAATGGCTGCAGGAGCGAAAAGAATAATCCAGAACCCGCAGGATTCGCTTCGTGCTCCCCGATTAAAGACGCAGTATTTGATAGAAGTGAAAGGATTCAGCCTCATTGCCAAGTACGTGCGTGAGCAGGCTGAGGGAAAAGATATTTAACCACAGATTGCACGGATGACACCGATAAAATTTTGCCGGAAGGCATGTACATGTTCTACGTCTACCCAACTTAGATTACCCCACCCTTGATGGCGAGGGGTAATCTCTTGCGGAGAGTTTGGGGAAGGGTGAAAACTAGCTAGCGAACCTGAAGGTTCACGCTACATGTTCCATTTCGGGGTCCCCAATCAAAGACGAAGTATTTGATTGGGGTTTGAGGGGTTGACAGCCCGCAGGCGCGTACTATACTTAGGTTTGACGGCCTAAGTTCATTGTCAGATCAGGCTAAAAGATAAATGAGAGATTACACGCAGGCGTCGAGATTGTACGCAAAGATGTGTCAATACCCGGAAGGGTACTTTAGGAGATTAACCCCCAAACCTCCGAGGAGGTAGTGATGCATAAGAAACTCTTCATCCCCGGACCCACCGAGGTCCTGCCTGAGGTTCTAGAGGCTCAGACCAAACCCATGTTCGGTCACCGCATGAAGGAGGCGTCCGAACTGGGAACCTCCATAATCAACAAGCTGAAGAAGGTGCTGGAGACCGACCAGGGAATTATCATATGGACCGCCTCAGGCTCCCTTATCATGGAAGCTTCGGTCCGCAACTCGGTCAAGAAAGGCGTTTTGGGCACCATCTGCGGCGCGTTCAGCGAGCGCTGGCACAAGATGGCCAAGGCCAACGGTCTGCCCGCGGGCAAGATAGAGGTAGAATGGGGCAAGGCCATAAAGCCGGAGATGGTGGATGCCGAGCTGGCCACCGGCTCCTACGACGTGCTGTGCCTGACCCACAACGAGACCTCTACCGGCGTGATGAACCCTGTCGAGGAAATTGCGGATATGGTTCACGCAAAGTACCCTGACGTGTTTATCCTGGTAGACGCCGTCTCCTCGCTCACCGGCGTCAAGCTGGATGTCAACTCCTTCGACGTGGTTTTGACCTCTACCCAGAAATGTGTGGCGCTCCCTCCAGGACTTTCCTTCTGCACCGTCTCCGACAGGTTCTTCGAGCGGGCCAAGACCATCGAGCACCGCGGCCATTACACCGACTTTCTTTTAATGAAGAAGTACATAGACGAGCGAGGCGGCCAGACGCCTTCGACCCCGGCGCTCTCCCTGTACAACGCGCTCGACTTCCAGCTCGATCGAATGCTTGCCGAGGGTATGGATAATCGGTACAAGCGCCATTCGGACATGGCCGAGCGCACCCGCGCATGGATCCGCGAGCACTTCGAACTCTTCCCCGAGCCTGGATACGAATCACAGACCGTGTCAGTTGGTAAAAACACCAAGGGCATAAGTGTGGCCGATTTGAACAAGAAGCTCGGTGAGCGCGGTCTGGCGATCGCCAACGGCTACGGCTCCAAGCTCAAGGAAAAGACCTTCCGCATCGCCCATATGGGCGATCTTCAGATGAAAGACATTGACGAGCTATTGGCCGCTATAGACGACATACTCGGCCACTAGGAGGATGTAATGAAGGTTTTAGTAAACGACGCTATCGCTCCCCAGGGCGTCCAGAAGCTAAAGGACGCAGGATTCGAGGTGGTGGTGGATCATCTCGAACCTGAGGAGCTGAAAGCTCAGATCAAAGACTACGACGCCATAATCGTGCGTTCGGCAACCAAGGTTAAGAGAGAGATCATCGAGGCCGCCGAGAACCTGAAGGCAATCGGTCGCGCTGGCGTGGGACTGGATAACGTTGACCGCGAGGCAGCCGAATCAAAGGGCATCAAGGTTTTCAACACCCCTGCGGCGACTTCGATATCTGTGGCCGAGCTGTCCCTGGGCATGATGATTGCCGCCGCGCGTCACATCGCACAGGGAACGGTGAGCCTGAAGCAGGGCCGCTGGGACAAGAAGAAGTTCAAGGGCGTTGAGCTTTACGGAAAGACCCTGGGGATAATCGGAATGGGCCGAATCGGCTCGGAGATGGCAAAGCGCGTCCAGGCCTTGGGAATGACCGTGTTCTTCTACGATCCCTACGTCACCGAGTCCCCATTCGGTGTCTCCAAAAATCTGGACGAGCTGCTCAGTGAAGCCGACTTCATCTCTATGCATCTGCCCCATACCGAGGCAACTCACCACCTCATCAGCACGGCAGAGTTTGCCAAGATGAAGGACGGCGCGATACTCGTGAACGCCGCTCGCGGCGGGGTGGTTGATGAAGAGGCTTTGTATGAGGCGCTTTCCTCCGGCAAGCTTCGCGCCGCGGCTATAGACGTCTACGAGCAAGAACCGGTGACCGATCACAAGCTTTTTGAACTGGATAACGTGGTCTTGACCCCGCACGTGGGCGCTCAGGCCGCAGAAGGGCAGACCCGCGCAGGCATACAGGTTGCAGAAAAGGTCATAGAGGCGCTCAAGGGGTCATAAGTGGCGGAAATCCGACCGTTCAAGGGGCTCAGATACAATCCTGAGAAGATAGCGAATCTTTCCGAGGCAATCACCCAGCCATACGACAAGATAACGCCCCGGATGCAGGCGGAGTATTATGATCGGCATCCTCAAAACTACGTACGGCTGATATTCGGACGCGAAGAAAATCGCTACCAGGAGTCTTTAGACCACTTCAACAGATGGATGCAAGAAGGACTGCTCCTCAAGGATGCCGAACCCGCCCTCTATCCATACACCCAGACCTATACGATCGAGGGCAACCCTGATCCGATAACCCGCACCGGATTCGTCTGCGCGATAAAGCTTCATCCGTACGAGGACAAGGTAGTGCTGCCGCACGAGCGCACACTCAAAGGGCCGAAACAGGATCGCTTCAAGCTCTTTTCAAAAACCCATAAGAACTACGAGCAGGTGTTCATGCTCTACGGTGATCAGGACCGCAGGATCGAGCAGCTGTTTGAGGCCGCGATGGCCCAAAAGCCCCTGATGGAGGCGACGGACGATTATGACTGTATCCATCGGGTGTGGCGGGTTGCTGACCCTGAGGTGATCGGCAAGGTCCAGGAGGTTCTTGCCCCCAAACCGGTAATGATCGCCGACGGTCACCACCGCTACGAGACCGCGCTTGCACTCAGGGAGCATCTTGCAAAGGATCACCCTGACGTCCCCGATCAAACTGCGTTCAACCACCGCATGGTTACACTGGTTAACCTGTTCGATCCAGGACTCCTGGTGCTTCCTACCCACCGCTACGTAATAAAACTGAAAACCGACTTCGATACCGCCAAAGCGGAGATGGCAGAATATTTCGAGATCACGCCGGTTGCCAAGGAAGAACTTGCTGCCAGACTCAAACAGAACGCCGATAGGCACGCGTTCGGTCTTTATCGCAAGGACGGTTCGTGGTTGTTGGTGCTCAAGGACGAAAAGGTTATGGACCAGGTGATGCCCACCGATCCGCCCCAGATCAAGGCGCTCGACGTATCGGTACTGCACAATCTGGTGATTGAGCGGCTCCTCGGCATCTCGAAGGAAGAGATCGAGTCATACATCCGCTACGAGCGATACGTTGATAAAGCGTTCGAGAACGTGGACTCCGGCTCCTTTGAGATGGCGTTTTTGATGAATCCCACCAGGGTGAAGCAGGTTGAGGCGGTATCGGCGGCAGGGGCCAGGATGCCGCAGAAGTCAACCGATTTCTACCCGAAGCTGGTTTCCGGTCTGGTGGCGTTCGACGTTTCTCCGGGCGAGGTGCTGCCCTGGTAGCGGTGATAGCTTCAAGTTATTAAGAGTAGGAGGAAAGGATGTCCCTGACGTTAGTTTTTGCGATACTTGCCGCACCAGTAGATACACTCTGGAAGACAGAATACGAGTATATCCTTGAGGGTCTTGAGCTTATGAACATCGCCCCCGAAGAACTCGGCTACGACAAGCTCCTGCGTGATGACTCATTCAGGCTCGAAATCGTCAACGATCTCATGAATAACCCCCTGGACGTGCCGGACTACGTGCTTTTATCAGGTAAAGAGGTCCGTGAGTTCTACCGGCCTTCCGACTACCTGAGGTTTACATGCCTGGAGCTTACCGGAAAGAGGTTCAGATCGGAGAAGATAAAAGCTGCAGACATAGAGGGTGCGGTTAAAGAAGTGTTCGAATTGACCAGCCAGCATCTGGATAAGGCGTTTGAGGATTTAACCGAGGCGGAGCGCGACAGCCTCCTATACACCGCCCCTGCCTTGTGGTCTGATGAGGCGGATTCGCTTGAGGACGGTTACGCAGGAGCGCTGCATAAAGAGTTCGGGATAGAGCGCGATACGAGTTACGGCCTAAAGCTGGTTGATCTCTTAAGGCTCTCCCAGAAGATGGACATGGCGGAACTGCATAGAGCCGGGGCAACGCTGGCCAACGGGGTCGAGCAGCTCATACCAATGGCTAAGGAACTCCTTGAACAGGGAAACCCGCCCCAGGTGCAGGTGGAGGGCGTTGAAGGAGTGGTCTACGCGGTCTACGATCTCCCCGATGGCCAGAAATGCGTTATCGGCGGACCAGGTCATAACACCTATACCGGCGACTTTGCCGTAATCATCGATCTCGGGGGCAACGATACATACGAGGGCCGGGCCGCAGGTGCGGTCGGCGAGCTTTCATATCCGGTGAGCTTCGTTTTAGATTTATCAGGCGACGACGTGTATCGCAACCACGAGAAGCTGGTAAATCAGGGCGCGGCCATGTTCGGTGCAGCCCTTCTCTGGGATATGGAGGGTGAAGACTCATACACCGCGTTCCACTACTCCCACGGGGCCGGGCTCTTTGGTATAGGGATGCTGATCGACGAGGATGGAGAGGATTCATACAGAGGCGGATTCTTTACCCAGGGCGCGGGCAACTTTGGATCAGGTGTGTTGGTAGATAGGGCAGGCGACGACACCTACCGTGCCTGGGACTGGGCTCAGGGCATGGGCGGTCCGTGGGGATACGGACTGATTGCCGACTACGAAGGCGACGATCTGTACTACGCTGGCGGGGTTTACATACATCATCCCTTAACACCTGACCAGTACCGCTCGTTCGCCCAGGGGTTCGGGTTCGGCTGGCGCGACGTGGCATCCGGTGGGATAGGATTTTTATACGACCGTGAGGGCAACGACAAGTACGTATCCGAGATATACGCGCAGGCCACCTCTTACTGGTTTGCTCTGGGAATGCTTCTGGACCTCGAGGGCAACGATCTCTACTCGGCGGCGCAGTACTCTCAAGGTGCTGGTATTCACCTATCTGTAGGAGCGCTTTTGGATCTGGAAGGCGACGACCACTACTTCTCGCGCTACGGCCCTTCCCAGGGCGAGGGCCATGACTGGGCGGTTGGGTGGCTTTTAGATAAAGACGGCGACGACGTGTACTACGCCTCGGGAGGGCAAGGCATAGGTCTCACCAACTCGGTAGGGATATTCGTGGATACAAGGGGTGACGACGATTACGGTTCGAGGGAAGGTCTAAGCCAGGGCGGGGCAAACTGGGCAAGAGGAACCGGAGGGGTGGGTATGTTTATAGACCTTCAAGGTAACGACCGCTACGCCGAAGAGGACAAAGGAGAAAACAACCACGTGTGGACCTCGGGCACATTCGCCTTAGGTATGGACGTGGAGGCGGTCCAGCCCCGTAAGGAGGAGTGGGAGGATACCATCGTGGTGTTCCCCGAGCTGGATACCATGCAGTCGGATTCGGCTAAGATGGCGAGGCTTTTCCACTACGCGTCGCTGTGGGAGGTCAGAGGCGACATCGGCAAGGTGCGGACGGCCAGAAGGATGCTTATAGAGGATTACGCGGAGAAGGCGGTGGATTATATATTCAACAACGAGTTCTGCACCTACGGTGGACTGACCTTAAGAGCCATCGAGAAACACTTTGCCGAGTTTCCCGATACTTCTGCATACTATCTGTATCAAGGGCTTGAAGCAGACAACGACACGATCGTTCGCAACTCGATCTATCTTCTTGGGCAGCTGGGGATCGAGGGAGCGGCAGATACATTAATCAAAAAGCTTGAGGACAAACGCAACGACTCACTGGCAGGCTCGCTGGTCTCCGCGCTTGGGAAGCTAAAGGCTGAGCAGGCGTTTCCTGCGATAGTCCCCTACGCGGACCACCCTAAGCAGCGCATGAGGATTCTTGTAGCCGAGTCATTCTCAAAGATCAAGGACGAAAGGGCTGTACCTGTCTTGATAGATGATCTTTCGGATTCCTACTTTACGGTCCGCGCCGCGGCTATGGCCGCCTTGGCCCAGATAGGAGAAGCCTCAATTGACTCGCTTGAGCAGGCCTTAAAAAGATCGCGCAAACCCGAGAATCGGACAACCATCATAAGGAGCATCCGCAACGTTTACACCCGTCTGGAGGATAGCCAAAAAACCTCAGCGCTCAAGAAGCGGTTGGCTGAGCTTGCGCGGCCTTATTTATCTTCCGAGTACTCGGCGTTAAGAGAACAGGCGCAAAGGCTATTGGACGAGGTCGAAGGACGCAGCGTCTTGACGCCTACCGAGCTGTTCGGCTATCCTGAAACTTGGGATTGACTGAGCAATCTAAAACACCCTTAGTGTAATCCCCTGGACATAAAACCGACGGGACGTTAGTTTGGCCAATTAAGATATTGATACCATTTTTTTGATTTATTTCAAAAGGGCTTGACAAGCATTAATCTTTATGCATTATTAGGGGTAGAAGGAAGGTTTATGCCTTTCCTTCAAAAACTTCAACCCAAGGAGGAGATATGCACAACTCCAAAAAACTCATACTCGCCGTCCTGGCAGTTATCCTGCTGCTGGGAGCCACTCCGGCGTTCGCTCAGCTGGCCGGAACCTGGGAAGGCACCGGAACCGGCTGCTGCTCTCCCCATCCGGGTACGGTCATCTACCCTTGGCAGACGTGGAAGGGCGAGATTCCGAACTCTCAGGATGTCTTCATCGGCGAATGGTGGGATGCTGACGACAACCACGGCACATTCAAAGGTGAGGTCGAATTCTCAGTCATCCCAGAGTTAGCGTACGCTGAAGGCGAATGGACATGGTACGACCCCACAGGTCCCAGCAACGAACCGGTGTACGGCGGGGATTTCGAGATGACCTTCTACATCCTGGAAAAAAGGTGCGAAGGCATCTGGACATCCATCTGGCCATCGCCCAGCGAGCAGGGGACCATGAGAGGCAGAAAGGTGGAGTAAACCTAAAGCCGAGGGGGGCGCAAACCCGTCCCCCCTCGGAATGAATCTTAAACCAGAAAGGAGTAAAGATGAGTAACTCCAAAAAACTCATACTCACCGCTTTGGCGGTAATCCTTTTACTAGGAGCCACCCCCCTCTTCGCCCAGCCTGTCGGAACCTGGGAAGGCACGGGCGAGGGCTGGTGCCCCTTTCCTGTACCCTACCCTTCAGAGTACATGAATCCCTGGCAAACCTGGAAAGGTCGCTTGGAACCTGACCCTAATCAGGTTGGATACATCTTCTTCGGCGATTGGTACGACGCCAGCGAAGAACACGGCTCGTTCAAGGGTCGTGCAATTCTGGAAACGCCTACCGAGATCTACTTCGAAGGAGATTGGTACTGGTTGGATGAGCGTTCCCTGCCCCCCCGCGTTTATCATATGGGTACTTTCAACATGGCGTTCAGACGCGACGGACGTTCGTGCAGAGGCGAGTGGATAACCACTCATACGCCTGCCATCTATCACGGCACCATGGAAGGCAGCTGGATAGAACCGTAGTAAAATCAGGGGGCGGGGTTACTCGCCCCCTCATAAATCTTAAACCAAAAGGAGGAGCAAATGAGTAACTCCAAGAAACTCCTCATCGCCGCGCTTGCGGTAATCTTCCTCGCAGGTGCAACGCCTCTTGCCGCCGAGCTCGACGGCGTCTGGGCGGGCCACGGTAATGGAACCTATGAGCCACCCAGCGGCATAGTCCCTATCCACCCCTGGCAGACGTGGGAAGGTCTCGTCGAGAACGGGGCCTTCGACGGCAGTTGGTGGGATAGTGAAGGCTACTACGGCAACTTCCACGGCGACATAATATACCTAAGCTCAGAGGTAGCACACTGCGAAGGCTACTGGACATGGATGGACATAGGTTATGACCCTCCGCAGGAAATCACCGTAGGCCCGTTCAAGATGGATTTTCACTACGTCATTGAAACATGCAGGGGCGCATGGTGGAGTGAAGATACCGCCGTCCCGCAAGGACACATGTGGGGCTGGCGGATAGGAGACTGAGAACAATAAAAACCAACCAGGGGGCGGGCTTCCGCCCCCGAATTTTATACCCCACGAAGTTGCTTCACAACTTCGCGGGGACCCCAACACTTGATTTCCTTAAAGAACTGGATACAATCCTCTGGAGGATTTAATGAAGACGGTTGTTGTTTACTACTCGCGCTACGGGAACTCGCGGGTGGCGGCGCGCTTGATAGCAAAGCATCTTCAGGCACCCGTGCACCGCATAGAGGTCAAGCGCCATAGAGGAGTGGTCCGCTCCACCTTCTCCGCCCTCTTCGGGCGTCGTCCTGAGATCAAGGCCATACCTCTACAACCCGAAGACTGGGACCTTATGGTGCTTGTGATTCCGATATGGTCAGGCAGGCCGGCCACACCTCTTAAAACCTTCCTTGCCGAGACACGACTTGCCGAAAAGCAAGTGGCCACCTTCTTTTCATACACCAAAACCGATCCCCACAAACGCCCTTCGCGCTGGATGCAAAAGGTGTTGGGGCACTTCGGTGCGCGGCTCGTTGCCGTAGGCGGGTACAACATATCGCTTAAGAATCACACCGTGCTCAAGCAGCGGATCTGGGACTTCCTCGCCCAGCTTCCACCCCAGGCCATCCCATCGGCTCCCTCAAAGAAATCCTCCAGGCGCAGCCCTCAAAAATAGCCTGCCCCTTTCCAAGGTGTTGCACTTCACCATTGAACCCACGAACCACATTATCTCTGGGAATAAATCACTACGTCCTTCCGACTCCTGCGAATCAATTTCTCCGAGCCTCTACAAGAAGGCAAAGCATTCGTTGTTTCGGCAAAAACTTCCTCCCTGCGATCTTTTCTCAGTATGAGAAAAGGAGCAATAAAAAACCGGGGCCGCGAGGCCCCGGCTCTTTGTGGTCTTTCTAGGGTCGGATGGTTAGGAAGTGCGTGTGCCCTCTGCGGTTAATCTGGAAAAGGACCACGTCTGCATTCTCCAGATCACCTTTCAGTCTCTTTAACTCTTTGACGTTAGTGACGGGGGTTTTGTTGACTTCGATGATCACGTCTCCGACCCTGATTCCTGCCATCTGAGCCAGACTGCCGGGTTCAACCTCTTCCACAAGAACCCCATGCTGGACGTCATATTCCTTCTTGATTCTGTCACTCATGTCTTTGACCGTTATGCCAAGGATAGATGTCTTGGTTTCTTCCTCTTTTTCGGGTAGAGGCTCGATGCGGGTGGAGAGTTCCTCGCGAGCTGGGCGTTCGGCAAGCCTCATGGTTATCTTCTTGCGTTTGCCCGCGCGGATGACATCAATATCAACCTTTGTGCCGGGTGCGGTGGTCGCGGCAAGCCAGCGGAGCTGGTCTACCGAGGTTATCTTTTCTCCGGCAAACGAGGTGATTAGGTCCCCGGAGAAAAGGCCGGCCTTCTCGGCCGGGGAGTCAGGGACAACC
>DAOVCF010000012.1 GCA_030670165.1 Candidatus Stahliibacteriota bacterium
AGGAGGAGGGTAGTGTTTCACTGCCGAGCCCAGTGCGGCTTCTTGCTTGGACCAGCCGGAGCCTTCGAGTTTGACTAGCGCGATGCGGTCTATGAACGTGGTGTCGTTCCCCTTGCACATGATGCGGAAGACCAAGCTGTCGACGTCAGATACGTCAACCATCCACCGCGAGTGGTTCATGCGTCCGTAGGCCACGCCAAGCGAGTCCCATCTCCCGCCTTCGCCCGGCTTTTGCGGCACCGAGAGGTAGTTCTTTGGTGCAGGTGTGGGTCCAGACTCCCAGTTACCCATGCGCAAAAGAAGCCCTGTGTATGCCCACTCCACCTCGTCGAACTTCACAATAAGGTAGGAGCCCTCCGGCCCGCCGTAGCTCAGCGTATCCTCCCAGAGCACCTCATCAAGCCGGTCGTTGTTGCCGTTATCCTTACAGTATGTCGGCGCGGCCATCTCCGAGTAGACGTAGATGGAATCGTCCGCAGAGGTGACAACCTGGGTGCCTTCATTGTGATCCACCACCCAAAGTTTAGCCTGATCAAGGTAGCTGGCCTCATCGTCGTTCTCTACGATGGCCATGTAGTAGTGGTCCGGCGAGTCGTTGAGTACGTCAAGCCTCAGAAGATCCTCGTCCATCTGCTGATAGTGCTCGGAGTGCGGCAGGATGGTGTTGTTCTCAATGAACACGTGCCCGGGCGAGACGGCGGTATCCTGGTAGAAGAAGGTGTAAAGGTCAGGGCAACCGCCGTAATCATTCGGGCAGCATACCATATACATATTAGATTTGGTGCCTACCACGCCCTCCAGCTCCGTCGGCCAGGTGATGGTGTCGCCGCTGACATGATAGCCTACCTCCAGGAATCGAACACAGCAGGAGTCACACGGCATCGGGTGAGTAAAAGTATATGCTCTGCGGTCCGTCGGGTGGGTGTCCACTGCGCAAACCCACTCCGTGTCATATGGGTTCTGTTTCCATAACTCCATCTTTGTGAGATCCCAGGGCTTGTAGTTCATCCATTCCCATGTAAGAACTGCGACCGGATTTCCTCCCCCACTTAACGATTGTGTGAACCCTGAAGCTACGGCGCTTTCTTTACACTCACCCCTAAGGTTCAACTTTGGCTTGTCGCCTTCTTTTATAGAATAGAACCTGAACAGCTTGCCTTCCCCAGGCTCGTAATCTTTTACAAGATAGAAGTAGCCGCCAGACTTGGTTAAGACATAAAAGCTATCAGGGTCCCCAATCTCGATAACCGAAAGCTTGCTGCCGGTCGGAAAGTTCAGGACGAGGGTAATGGTTGCTGTATCCATCTGAGCGATACCGTCACGGTTAACGACCATCAGATACTTGCCGTAATCCCACCAGTGATAATGAGGCTCAAAGAACCCAAGGTCAATGTAGCCGGAGTCGGTGGTGGCAACGCTGTCAACGTAGAGATGCGGGCAGGGCTTGTTCCATTCAGACGCCGTAGACTTCAGCGAGAACGCGCTGTCCCACTCAAGCTGCATAAGCACGTCAGAGATGGCCTTGATCTCGGGGATGAGGTACTCTGCGAGATAGTAATAGGTAGAATCTTTTCTCCCGGACCAAAAAGTAGCCTGAGGGGCAGTATTATTGAGAACATGATGAGATTTGCTGCCGTCGTATGGGTAGCCATCGCAGTCGCGCATGCCGAGGGTGTAGGTTCCACCGGTATCGATTGCGACGGGTATCGTTACTTTTGTAGGAAGATCATTGACATTCGTGGAATAATTGGTAAGCCAAGGGTGAAATAGAATTCCCTTGGCTCCTCGTGAAAGGCACAGGTAAGTCGCACAGCGTATCTCTGGAGGACATGGCCGACGTGAGAAAGCTCTAGTACCATCCGAGGAAATCCCTGACCACTTCGTTCCTAAACCCACTATCCAACGCCGGTGCTGCTTTCCACCTGTTTTACCGTAGTTCTGGAAATAGATAGCGGTGTTGTGAAAACCTGAATACTTGTAACGTGGATCTGAGCTTGTCGGATCAGGGTAAAGGAGCCCGTCGAAGATTTCTTGCTGACCGTAGTTATATTTGGCTGACGCCCATGTTTCACTATAAATCACAAAGGCGTCAAGATCTGGGAGCCCATCGAAGATATTATAACCCATCTCATGTAATTGAGAGGTGCCACCTTTGGCGATAATCATACGGTGTTCCTGGTCTAAAGCTGTTGCAGTATCTTCATAACCCCTGATGCCTTCATGATCAGGCTCGTCCCAACCGCCAGGAGCCACAGCCTCTATTTCATCCTGGTATTGGGTATTCTTGCCGTTAAAGATACGATCCAGTGCAGCCCAGCAGCCTTGCCAGGGATCGTAATACTGTACTTCTCGCCATCCGTTGCGGTAAATAGCCGGGCCTTCGCTAAGCAGGTTGTAGCCCCAGACGAATTTGGCGTGGTCAGGATGAGATTGGAAGTAGGTTTGGAAGTTATCAACCGCCTCATCGGCCATCTCATGCCACAGGCTGTCCCCATCAAAGGTGTTCCAGTTATTGGTCTGCGTTCCATGACAGCCCCAACCTGACAAATCATCCCAGCGGTCAGGATGGTAGGTTGTAAACAACATAGAGCCGTAACCTTTGTTGTTTGGACGATACCAGGAACGGAAAAAGGTTGAGGCCCTTATGTTAGTGGCTTGATTCCCTTCGTAGTGAGAAGTATCGTGAACACAATACTCGCAATGGTGGCTGGCGCTGTCGCAATTATGATACTGGCATAGTTCATCAGTGGTATAGTACCTTATCTTCGCCCCGTAGCTCGCCGTGATTAGGTAGACCGTGTCAGGGTTGGTTTTAGCTAGTTCCATGCAAACCTGGTGGAGATAATCATTAGTCCGTGGTGGATTGATATTGGGCCTAAAATCAATAAGATACCAAGGCCAGGCATCCTCACTACCGATGCAATTAATGCCGAGAGAGTCAATTAGCCACATCTCCTTAGGCCAGTTCCATCCACCTTGTTCATAAGGTGGTCCCCAAGTCCCAGTTTGATTAAGGCCTGTAAGACCGATAGGGAAGAAATCATCCCCATGAAAATACGCGGCCTTAAGAGACACAATTATGGCACTCAGTACTATGCAAAGGATTGAAATCCTTGGTAGGTTTGTTCTCATCATTCCCTCCTTTTGCTTATCGAACCAGCACAAACTTGTCGGTGCTGGTTTTGTTTGAATCATCCACATATACCTGGATAAAGTAAACTCCAGGGGGGCTTTCTTTACCCCAACGAATCGTTCCAGAAGCCTCTGTTGAGTGGAGTTCGTCTACTTTACATCCTAAGACATCGAAAATAAACACGTGGAAACCGGATTGGTGATTGTTGTAGTGAATAACGGCTTCTGAATTTATAGTTGACACCAAGTCCCAGTTTCTTGCTAATTCAGGTTCTGCCTCCTCTTCAATAGTTAAAAGACCCAGTGAATCCGTTTTAAGTAGATAAATGTCCTCGTATCCAGCGCCGAATGACCAAGTATAACCCACGATGATAAAGCCTCCATCACTTGTTTGCTGAACACATTTGCCTTCATCATGATCACCTCCCCCATACATTCTTGTCCAAATAGTATCCCCAGCGATGTCCGTCTTTATCAACCAAAGATCTCCGAAGATAGCCACACATGAGGAGGTTTGGGAAGAAACTTTGTCAGTGGAGCCAACGATGATATACCAGCTATCTATTCCATGAATGCTGAAACCGATACCTTCACCGTAATTTTGCGTCCACAGGGTGTCTCCGTTTTCATCCGTCTTTAGTACCCAAAAACCGCTTCCCTCCGGGGTATGTCCGCTAACTATGTACCCACTATCACTCGTTTGCCTAACACAATACCCCTCATAAAAATCTGCCAGTTCGCCCGAGCCATATTGCTTGGTCCATTCTACGACTCCCAGGGATTCGGTCTTAATCAACCAAAGATAACCTGTTCCAAACTCTTCGTTCTCAATGGTAGTTTCACCGGTCATTATGTAGCCGCCGTCGTCTGTGATTTGGAGAAAGTAAATTAGATTCCGGTTATGCTCAGGTACTTGGTAAGTGCGAGTCCATAGGGTGTCACCGACTGCATCGGTTTTAATCAACCAGCTGGTATCACCGTAAAACCCTGTGTAACCGGTAACCGCATAACCACCATCTACCACCTGTACACACTGGGCTTGGATGCCGTAGTCCTGCGCCCATACGCTGTCGCCTTCGGAGGTTACTTTCATGAGATCAGGTGAACCGCACACGATGAACCCGCCGTCCGGGGTTTCCTCAACCCATTTGCCGTAACCGGGGTAGGCTTTCGACCAGATGATGTAGCCAGATGTATCTACTTTAAGTAACCACAAGCTGTCAGCTTTGTTACCGGCTATGATGTAGTTACCGTCCGACGTAATCTGCACGCAGTTGCCTACGTCGTAGCCTTCATCACCGAACGTCCTCCACCACCCGGCGTGGGCGGTGGTTGCCGCAAGCAGCGCGGCTAGCGTAGCAAGTAAGGTAAATCTTTTCATAACGACCTCCTTTAATTTGCTTTCATTCCAAATATAGGCTTTATGAGAACCTTGTCAAGCCCTCCGCATCCTCGCATCCTATGCAGTTGATGCCAAGATTGAAGATGAACTTCCTTTCACTTTTGGGTTCCGTTTCCCAAACCCAATCTAGGTCAATATTTTCATAGGGAGGTAAAGCTCTCATGCGACGACACCACATACTACTAGAAGACAGTTCTTGCCCTGCGCGAAACCATCCGGCTAATGGAAGAGATAGACAAAGCCATAACCGTCTGGCCGATAGAGTAACCGTCCAGGAATTCTTCAGCACCAGGATTGCACCGATCCCTTATCTGTCCCAACGGGTTTAGCCCTTTGTGTTTGTGCTGTGTTTCTCCGATTCCCTTTTTGGCTGTGTCAGTAACTGTGCTATTTCCTTGGATCTTAGCCGTTTTTGCACCCATTCGATTACTTTTCAGGTGTGATAGGGTAGGCCTTGCACCCGCACCAAGGGATACCTGTATCCCTTGTAAGTGCTTGTGTTACAACGGGTTGCGCTCTACCGGTAATGAAGGGAAACTACCCCTGGCGGGACTCGAACCCACGACCTACGGTTTAGGAAACCGTTGCTCTATCCTGCTGAGCTACAGGGGCCTTTTCACCCCAAACATCTGCCGCACAGCCGTTTGGGAACCCCAGGGAATCGCACCCACGCCGATACTTAACACCCCACATGGATGCTTCACTCGACGGAAGCGCGGGCGCCTCCGCATGAGTACCCCGGAGGGTATTGAATTCTAATCAGGCTATGTGATTTGTCAACATCTCTTTGATTGGTTAGCTCCGAGGAGAATCTCAACCGGTAGACCCCATATAGTCATTATCTCGCAATCGAGGATTCGAAAACCGGCATCCTCAATGGTTTGCCGGACAAAGATCGGCCGGCAGTCAACGTATACGGGAAACCTTTTGTGCGCCCACTCGTAAAGCCTCATCATTAGATTATCTTTACCTTTCTTGGAGATTGATACTACACAGATCCGTCCACCACGTCGCAGAAGCCTTTGGCATTCAGCTAGAACTATCGGAATCTGAGGTGTATCAAAAAGCTCAAGGGTGAAGGCCATGAATACCGCGTCGAAGGAATTGTCGGAATAGGGGAGATGGGTGGCGTCGCCCTGGGTAAGTTCTACTCGATCCGACAGTTCGGCTTTCTTCAACTTCTTTCGCGCCACCGCAAGCATCCCCTCGGAGATGTCGATACCGTAGACCTTACCCTTCTCACCAACCGCCTGAGCCAAGCTCACAAGCGCATGTCCTGTCCCGAACCCGATCTCAAGGACCTTCTCGTCTTCTTTAATACCAAGCTTCTCGATACCACTCTCCACGAACTTTCGCTCACTTGAACCGGCCAAGAGATCGTAGAACCGGCTCATTCGGTTGTAGCTGGCGCGGGCCGATTCCTTGGAGCGCGTAACCCGGCTGATGCGGTTTGGCATCTACTACTCTAATTCAACTTTAGGAAGTGTCAAGCAGGCCGGCCTGACGCTTGCGCCCCTGTCGGGTGCGCAGCGAGCGCCCTGGCGTCAACGTCGGCCCCTGCGTTACCCAAAGATTCGCTCTTTAGTGCGATAATCACCAGGATAGGGCAGATAGGTAGGTAAAACGGTAAGTCTTAACCACATTTCTTTGCGTTCGTTATAGCTATAGTGGGAGAAATGGGTAATTTCAAACAGACGATTATCAGGTGGTTCTGAGTCAAAAGTTAGCAAGTAACCAAAAGGAGGAAAACTAATTTCGTTCATCACAATCCCTTGGTCAGTATTGATATTAAGTCTTGCCGCAACCCCAGTGGATCGAAAAAATACCTTCTCCTCTGTGATAGTAGATGAATAGACGATATTCAGAAGGTAAGTATTTAACTTCTCTATTGAGGACAAAATAAGTTAATATTGGATTGGCTAGTGCAAACTCATGCCTCGTCGACGATAAAAACATTGTAATTATTTGTTTGATTACTCTAAGAGGATAGAAATAATAGGGGTAAAGTAAGGTAGGGTTGCCCCTAGACCTTAGAAGTACCTCCATCCCTTGATAACACCATTTTACGAACTCTGTTCCGTACCAACTGCCCGTATCGTTGTTGCATTTAGGACATAAAGAGTAGTACCCCACTCCTCGTTGGGAGATTTCTTCCTTAGGGATTTTGGCTGGTTTAGATAATGTGGCATCGATGCCTTTAATACGCCGAACCTTTCTATAATTAAAGGCTTTCTTAGAAGGCACATGATCAAATGTTAACTCTCCTTCTTTCCCGCAGATGTGACAAATACCAATACGCTTCTCTTGACCCATTGCGTAAATTATAGTTTACTTAGGCATTGCGTCAAGGTGAAGCGAGCGCCCTGGCGTCAACGTCGGCCCTATGATAAATAGAAGGGGCCGACCTGAAGGTCGGCCCCTACGAACTTTGGGGAGTAAAGCCGCGAAGCTCCGAAGGATGACGCTTGCGGAATTCCGAAAGGTGAATGCAGTGAACAATCTCATATGTAGCACAATTTGATGATCCACCTCTAAGTGGTTGTTACGTTATTATCAGAATCAGGGGGTAGTCAAAGGTCAACCTTAATCAAGGCACGTCAGATATATGAGATCGCCACGTCGCTGTGCTCCTCGCGATGACGTTTTCTGTAGGGGCAAGGTATACCTTGCCCCTACTTTTAATCCCTTCCCCCAGGCGTAAGCGCCGACCCCCTCCACCAAGGAGAAGGAGTTTTCGTGTTGCATGCGGTTCACCCTCCCCTTTATTCCCTACCCTATGAGCGCATAAAGCACTCAAGGGGCACGCTGTCCCGTCGAGGGAGGGGTAATTCTGTGGTCACCTCACCCTTGACGGGGGAGGGTAGGGTGGGGGTGGTGGCTTGACTCCTCACCTCCAACTGGTATAATTCCGCGTGGCGAAGCCTTTTCATTTTTTCACCGAGCAGGGGATAGTCTATTACTCAGGTTACAAGGCGGATAACCTTCGCTCGCTTCTGACCGGTCTGCGCGGGGTGCCTTCGTCCTCAATCTTCTACCATCTTTACCACTCGCTTCTGCGGCGGCACTTTACCACCACCGATTACATGAACGACTTTGCCCAGTGGGTGTGGGGTGTTTTGTGGCAGAAGACGTTGGGCGAGAAGCTTGCCTCGTTCGATCCTTTAGAGTTTACTCGTCTGCGCGACGCCAGGGCTCGACTTATCGAGATCGTTGATGATTACGTAGGCGAGACCGAGTACTTCCTGCGCGTGTCTGAGGAGCAGGCCTTCTACTTCCTCTGCATCAAGAGCTTCGTTTATCCAACCGGCGTCTCTGCGGCGAGTTTGCCAGAGCTCATGCAGGCGATACAGATCATCTCACCCCACAGCCTTTTCTATCACCTTATAGAATCGCGGCTTCGGCTGCGCGAGCCTTCGAACGATCTTTCAGACTGGCTTAAGACAGAGCTGGATATGCCCGATCTGGCTGCGACCATCAACGTCCTCTCTCCCTATGAGTACAATCTGGAAGAGTTAAGAAACAAGATAATGGCCGCGATCCAAGATGCCATCAAGTAATAACAAACATCATCTTAAGGATTACGCCCCGATTGTAACCGCGGGTGTAATCAACGAGATAGAGGAGCTGGCGCGCCTTTTGGGGCCGGCAAAGATCGTCAACGTCAACTCCACAAAGGAGGGGGGAGGGGTAGCGGAGATACTCGGATGGTTCATACCCATACTCGAGGATCTGGGGATGACGATCGAATGGAAGGTTATTACCGGCAACACCGAGTTCTTCACCATTACAAAGAAGTTTCACAACGCTCTGCACGGACAGCCCGAGGAGTTCACCCAGGAGATGTTCGATTCCTATCTTGACAACGTTGGCAAAAACGCACCTCCAATACCTGACGATGCAGATTTCGTTGTGATTCACGATCCGCAGCCGGTGGCCATGATTGCCCAGTATCCGAATCGCTCCAACAGCTGGGCCTGGCGGTGCCACATAGATTTATCAGAGGCCGATCTTCGTGTCTGGGGCTTCCTGCGTCCATTCGTGGAACGCTACGACGGCGCTGTTTTCCATCTGCCCCAGTACACCAAGAACCTGATGTCGCCGCAGTTCATTCTTCCGCCGGCGATAGATCCACTTGCACCCAAGAATGAGGAGCTTACCGATGATGAGGTTACCGCCATACTTTACCGGCTTGGTGTGCCTCGTGACAAGCGAATCATTCTGCAGGTTGCGCGGTTCGACAGACTCAAGGACCCGTTCGGCGCCATCAGAGCGTTCAAGCTGATCAGGAACTGGTACGACTGCCGCTTGATATTAGCCGGCGGCTCGGCCACCGACGATCCTGAAAGCCAGGCGGTACTTGCAGAGGTTCAAGACATGGCCGGTGACGACCCGGACATCCACATCTTAAATCTTCCCCCGGATTCGCACCGCGAGATAAACGCGCTTCAGCGCGCTGCTGCGGTGGTGATCCAGAATTCAAGGCGTGAAGGCTTCGGTCTCACCGTTACCGAAGCGATGTGGAAAGCCAAGCCGGTGGTGGGAACCGATATCGGAGGCATCAGACATCAGATAATCCACGGGACCTCGGGCTTCCTGATCCACTCGGTGGAAGGACTTGCCTACCGCATCCGCCAGCTTTTCGGGAACCCGGAAATGGCCCGCCGGTTCGGGATACAGGCCCGCGAGTACGTGCGCAACAACCTGCTTGTACCGCACCACATCCGGCGCTGGCTCCTTGTTTTCCATTCCCTAAAACAGAAAGGCAACGATGACCTGATAACCTTATCACCCCAGAAAGTTACTCCGTAACTTTCTGGGGTGTCATTCTACCTCGATCTCTTTGGCCCTGGCCTTCTCCGATTTGGGGAAAGTGATCTCCAGAACACCATCCTTGTAGCTGGCCTTGGCCTTGTCCGGCTCTACCTCTACTGGAAGCGCGAACGCCCGCTGGAACTTCCCGTAGGTGCGCTCCACCCGATGGAAGTACCGATCCTTCTCCTCAGCCTCATGCCGCCGCTCCCCTGAGATCACAAGGCCCTCACCGACGGTCTGGATCTTGATGTCTTCCTTCTTCATGCCCGGGATCTCGACACGGACAACCAGGGAATCTTTTGTCTCCTCCACGTCAACGACAGGAATCCACATAGTAGCATACTCCTCACTTGGCATGCGGCCGAGGAAGGAATCAAAAAGCCGATCCATGTCATGACGTAGACCTTCAAACCCCCAGAAGGGCTCGTATCTCTTTATCTTACCCATTTTTGTAAACCTCCTTATGGTCTTGAAGTTTCCTGACGGCTTTTAACCCGTCAACTATATTATAGTTTGCTAAAATGGATTGTCAACCCCCGTAACACCTCCGTAACCCGTAACACACCCGCAACACACCCGCAACACCCCCGTAACCCGTAACACCCCGTACCCCTTCGGGAAGGCTTTCTCCTCAAAGCCTAGTGGAGTTAAGTAGCAACCTTAAAACGCTCGGTTCCCGGACGGAGATTAAGCAACAGGCAGGGGTGAGGTTTCGTCTTAAGGGGAAAGATGAACTCTTTGATTGCTCGCTACCGGATATTGGTTTCCAGACAGCTTACTCATAGGGGATGGATACGTTGTCTTATATGGGGATTAGTCAAGGCAATACTCGAGGGGGTGGCGTTTTTTTTCGGCATAACCAACGTATGGATGCGTGTCAGCATCGGGCTTATCTGGGTGGGTATCGTGGCGGCGGCAGTTATACTTTTTATTGCCACCAAACGCAGCCTTGGATTGCTGGGATTTGAGAAACGTCTTAGGTTTTTCTTTCTGCTTCAGATTATCGCTTTAATACTTCTCGGCATCCAGTTACCACTTTTAGCCCTTGCAGTTTTCTTTTTCGACGGTCTTGTAACTATAGTTTCCACATTCCTCTTTGTTATTTCGGGCTACGCTGTATCCACAAGGCTTCGTGATAGAGACTGATTCTTTGTGGTTGCGTTGACCCTCTTTAAGGATGACTTAGCATTTATCTTCAGCATACTTGACAATTCCTTTTTCTAAGATAGGATGATGCCGTGAAATTCAACAAGCACCAAAAGGCCGGTCGAAAGAATTTATCCGGACCTGATGCAAAGAAGAGACGTCGCCTTCTGGTGGTCTCTAACCGCAGTCCTTATTATCTGGAATCAACTGGCGGCACCATACGCATGGTTCGCAACGTCAGCGGCATGGTTACCGGTCTGGAACCGGTGCTCAGCTCCACGAAAGGGATGTGGATAGCGTGGGGAACCGTTCCTGAGAACTGTTCTGCCGATATCTATCGCATTCCACCCTCCAATCCTACCTTTGATCTCAAGCTTATTCCCCTTGATTTTGACGAACTCAAGCATTTTTACCTTGGTTTTTCCAACTCCACGTTATGGCCGCTTGCCCATAATTTCCTTGGCCGTACCGCTTATCTTGAGGAAGACTGGCGGGTCTATGTGGCTGTGAATCAAAAGTTTGCCGCCGCGGTTGCCCAAGAGGCAAAACCTTCTGATCTCATCTGGGTAAACGACTATCATCTGGCCCTCGTTCCAATGATGCTGCGTTCGCTGCGTGTGCGTTCGAAGATCGGTTTCTTCTGGCATATACCTTTTCCGCCTCTTGATCTTTTCCGAACCCTGCCCTGGCGCAAGGAGTTTCTTGAGGGGTTAATAAAAGCCGACCTTATTGGGTTTCACTGCCGGTCGTACGTTCAGAACTTTCTGCATGGGGTGGAGGACATATTAAAAAAGGACGTCTCCTTCGGCAAAGGGTTGATTCGTAATAAGCGGACGGTTAAAGTAGGGGCGTTCCCGATGGGGGTGGATTACGCAGGGATTCAGGAACTTGTTGCTAAAAAAGAAGTCCTGGAGGCGTCCAAACGCCTGCGGCAGGATATAGGTGTAGATCACATAGTTTTGAGTGTGGACAGGCTGGACTACTCAAAGGGAATACCCGAACGTCTAAATGCCGTGGAAAGGTTTCTGGAGGAGAATCCTCGTTACCTGGGCAGGATCTCGTTCGTACAGATATCGGTTCCGAGCCGCATCCAGATCCCGGAGTACTATCGAATGAGACAGGAGGTTGAGAATGCGGTGGGAAGGATCAACGGCCGTTTTGCACGCGCTGCCTGGACACCGGTTTACTATTACTTCCGTGCCTTGCCTTTTGAGGAACTCGTCACCTATTATCTTGCCGCGGATCTATGTTTCGTTACCCCTTTGCGCGACGGCATGAACCTTATAGCCAAGGAGTATGCGGCGGCTCAGGATCCACAAAAAGGTATGCTTGTGCTTTCTGAGTTTGCTGGTGCAGCCGAGGAACTCAAGGAAGCGGTGATCGTGAATCCTTACAGTATACCTTCGCTCGTCCGCGGGCTCAAGGAAGCACTTGAGATAAAGGTCGCGGAAAGGCGCACACGTATGAGCCAGATGCGTAAGCGTCTGCGCCGCAAAACCGTTGAGAAATGGGGCAGGACGTTCCTGGATTGTTTGAAGGAGTCTTCCTACGATGGGAAGAGGATACGGAGGAAGAAGGTATGAGCCAGAAGGATGAGTTGTTGAATCGCCTTAAGTCTTCCTCAGGGCTTTTGTTACTTTTGGATTTTGACGGGACCCTTGTTGATATAGCCCCGACGCCTGATTCGGTTATCCCTCCGCCTGAGTTAAAGATAATCCTGCGACAGCTTTTAGAGCGTCCCATGACTTACGTGGCTATCCTCAGCGGAAGAAGCCTTTTAGAGCTGCAGGAGTTTATCCCGTCCACAATCCCTGTTGCACTTGCCGGATGCCATGGGTGCGAGCTTCAGATGCCTGGAGAGCTTGAACAGTCAATACTCGATGATGAAAAAATTCAGCAAGACCTGGATGATTTTGCAGCGAGCCTTGAAGAGCTTGCGGACTGGCCAGGCATAATTATCGAGCACAAAGGATGTGCCGTTGCCATGCACTACCGCCTTGCCGACGAAACGACGGTAGAGCACGCCTTCGAGGAGTTTTACTCCAAAGCTGAAGTACTTGAGAACTACGAAGAGATGGAGATCGTCGAAGGCAAGGATGTGATGGAACTGCGCCCCTCAGGTACGAACAAGGGGATCGCGGTTTCCTTCCTTGTCGAAAACTTTCGTCCCTCAGACAACGCGCTGATCGTCTACTTTGGTGACGACACCACCGATCTTGACGGTTTTGATGCGTTGCCGGAAGGCGCACTTCGCGTGTCAGTAGGGGAGAAGCTGGCCGATCAGGCCGATTACGTGCTCTCCTCTCCGGACGAGTTGCTTGAACTGATTCGAGGTTTGCTTCAATGACCTATAACCGTTTACTTGAAGAATACTCCCCGGCAGAGGCACGGAACGCCGGAGAGTTCGGGTTCATAGAGTGGCTGTTTCTGCTTTACGAGATAGCCGCGGTTATCCTTATCCTGGGCACATTTGTCAAGATATTGGACATAACCTATGTATGGCCGGTGCTGGATGTTGTTTCCCAGAATGCCCCACCTGCGCTCCTTATTCCGCTTTTCTTCCTGCACGCAGGCGTACTGTTCGCGTTTTTTGTTCTCAGGAAACCGGTTACCCTTTATCTGGCTGTTGGATTCCTTGCAGTGATGGCGGTCTACTCCATCGTTGAGTTTTTTACCGGCAATGCAACCGGCTACAACGTAGCAGGTTTGGTTGTCTCGATCTTTTGGATTGTCTACCTTAGTTTCTCAAAGCGAGTGAAGCTGCGTTTCTTATACGACGGGTGGTTTTCTGCGGCCCTGCTGAGTATCTACTGTCCTCACTGTAAAAGGGAAGTCACCCTTGATGCGGAGAACTGCGGCGACGAGTTAACCGAGGATGAACGTTTTACCGCGCTCTGTGAACGGATAACCAACGTAGAGGTTCCTGTGGATGTACGCGCAGCACAGATAGGTTTTCTTGAGGAACGCTTTGGGGAAAAGGCGTTGGGTTTCCTCAAAGAACAATACGAGAAGCAGGAAGCCTCCGAGTTTGCTTCCGCCAAGATACTTTCTGCGCTTTCCCACGCTTTAGGAGTAGGTAAAAAGAAAGATTAGGGCTTTCACTCAAACCGTCTGGGAATTAGCCATGCGGGTGATTTGACGAGTATTGATAAGTCGTCTTGACCTGATGTGGTAACTCCCGTACTCATACCGACCGTCCGAAAGAGAAAATAATCTATGATCACCACACTTAAAACATCGCTTCCTGCCGTCTCCAGTGGAACAAGGAAGATACGTGCGACCCTACATTGTTACCAGGCAGCAAGGGATCGAGATCGTCAAGCAGAAGACAGGGAAGTTGATGAAGTTCCCATCAAGATGATTGTAGCCGAGGGGGCGGAGTCCGGCTTCTGTCCTCCATGGGTGCAAGAAGCGATAGAGGGATACTCTTGTCTGTGCTACACTGGACTGGATAATCTACATCCCTTCCTTGACGGGAGGGGGTAGGGGGAGGGTGAACTAATGCTCCTTTTGTCCCTTTGGGACAAAAGATCACAAGCGGCCAAATGTTTCTATGGAGAAGCGGAAGGAAAGATTGAAGACGATTCTTCATATAAGAATCCACACGTCCGAGGGGCGACGCGTGCGTCGCCCCTACAGCTTTGGGGGTTGCCGTCTGGGGGGTGGAGAGAAAGAGATGCGTGTTACGGGTGTTACGGGTGTTACGGGTGTGTTACGGGGTGTTATGGGCGGGTGGGGGGTTGACAAGTTTCGATTTTTGAGTAGAGTAAACATGTGGACTCTCAAGAGAAGTTGGAGGCCCTGGGCGCGGCGGCTCAGTATGATCTGTGCGGTGCGTGTTGCAATCCGAAGAACGATCCAAAAGGCCATCGTCAGCGAGGTCACATGGGGCGCTGGGTTTATCCTGCCGCCCTGCCTGACGGACGATCCGTACTTCTAATGAAGGTCCTTATGTCCAACGTCTGCGAGAACAACTGCCTCTACTGCGTTAACCGGCGAGGCAACGACCGACCGGTGCTCTCCTTTGCCCCAGATGAGCTTGCCTCACTTTTCATGAAGATGTTTTACGCCAACCTTGTGCAGGGGCTGTTTTTGTCCTCTGCTATCTTCAAGAGTGTTCGCCGGACGATGGATCGAATGCTTGCAACGGTGGAGCTTCTGCGTTATCGGTATCGGTTCCAGGGCTACATTCATCTTAAGGTTCTTCCAGGAGCCGGCATCTCTCAGCTTGAACGGGCGGCAAGGCTTGCGGACAGGGTAAGCGTTAACCTTGAGGCCCCCTCAGCATCCAGGCTTTCAAAAATCGCACCTCAGAAGAGGTTTTCAGAGGAGCTTCTCAGCCGCATCCGCTTGCTCTCCAGGCTAATAAAACAGGCCAACCACGGCAAGCGCTACGGCCCGAAAGGACAGACCACCCAGTTCGTAGTGGGCGCTGCCGGAGAGTCGGATACCGAGATTTTAAGCGTCTCCAAGAACCTTTACGATAAGCTTGACCTTTCGCGCATCTACTTCAGCGCATTCCAGCCTGCCCGAGGCACCCCGCTTGAGGGCCTTAAACCGACACCTCTCTTGCGCGAGCACCGACTCTACCAGGCGGACTTCCTCTTCCGACGCTACGGGTTTTCGATGGAAGAAATCGGGTTTACCGAAGAAGGGAATCTCCCTTTAGGTAAAGACCCGAAGACGATCTGGGCTGAAGGCCATCCTGAGTTCTTCCCCGTAGAGGTAAATACCGCACCCAAAGAGCTCCTGATGCGCGTGCCCGGATTCGGACCACTCACCGTTAAACGAATCCTGCATATCCGCACGGAACACAGAATCCGCAGCCTCGATCAGTTGAAACGCATGGGGGCTGTAACCAGGAACGCGCTCGGATACGTGCTGCTTGACGGACACCTGCCAGGCAAACCTTCCTCCTCACAGCTCGATATCTGGCAGTCTGAGCCGGTTAGCTTTGCCGTAACCCGTAACACTTGTAGCTTCCTTTGATTCAGGGAATTAAATGCTCAGTCTCTTCGGTAATTTCTTAAACCTTTGCCTTTGTCAGAAAAGGGAAGATTTACTTGACTTGCTTCTTAATTATGCTGCAATTCTCTGAACGTGAAATTTTACATGTGCATGACGCACTTACACTTAGACCCGGAGGCAGGTGTAACATTTGCATTACAGTTGACAAGGGCTATTTTTTGACTATCGTTTGGTATGGAAGCTATAGTTGACAAAAAAACCCAAGAGTTTTGGGCGAGCCGTATGCTCAATCCTGATCTCCTTAACGGTGCGATCGATCTTATCAAAGATAAGCTAGGCGATCGCGTAGAAGAGACCAGGGCGGATAAACTAGGGATTCACTTTATCTCCGAGGGCCGGATTATAATGTCCCTTTACGCCTCCTACCCTTATCTGCGCGTCTCGTTTGCACCTGCAGCCGGACTTCTGCTTCAAGAGGACGAATCATTCGAGGTACACCGCTACAACTTCTGGGAAACCACCTGGCGCATGACTCACGAGTGCTACACCGGTATGTCTATCTGGATCGCTGAGAGTAAACATCTTAAGGCCTTTGACAAACTTCTTGGAAGGATTAAGGAAGGTCGCGGTTGACGGAATCCGCAGGATTCTTTTAGTCCCTAGTAAGGATTGGTGTTCATCAAAAAAGGAAAGGCCCCGGTTTTCCGGGGCCTTACTCTTTATGTCACCTGAAGTGGTTGAGAGGATATTCGGTCGAATCATTTGGGGATGAATTAGCTCCCCGGGAGGGATTCGAACCCCCGACCTAGTGGTTAACAGCCACCCGCTCTACCGCTGAGCTACCGAGGAAATCAATCCAAAGTATAGCCACGAAACTCGTCTCTGTCAAGGGTATGTATTGCGGGGTTCGTGTGCAGGAAGCCACGCGATCGCGATCCTGAACGCACACCAAAAACCTCATCCCACTGGCCTTGGTGCTGCTCCTGGCAGTCGTGGCAACCTGGCCGATTAATCTTGTAAACGTGGGGGCGGCAAACCCGTCACCTGAATTCATCTTAAGCGAAAGTTGATCCGCTGAAAAACCTCTCCGTCCCTGGAGCAGGAAGGATATCCTTATCTCATTAAAACAAACTTAGCCGCGTGGCTGCCGTACTGGGTGGAGAGAACAACCAGATAAAGCCCTGAAGCGGCAGGCTGCCCGTTCGTCGCCCCGTCCCAGAAGGCACCTATCGCCTCAAGATCAGCTGGATCGTCGTAGGTCCCGATGGCTATCTCATCGTTAATGCTTTCTGTGCCGCCTGGTGGGATCAGCGGTTTTTCCAAGATCCGTTCTCCACTTAAGGTAAAGATACGAAGCATTACCCTGGTAGAGGCCTTGTTCAAGCGGAACGGGAAGTATATCAAGGCTTGTGAGCCAGGATAGAAGGGATTTGGATAGGGCGGAAGAAGTTCGTTGCGCGAGAAGGTGTCTATGTCAGCAGGCAAGGGCAGTATGGCCAGGTAGGCGTCAGGGATACCGTAGCCTATGGTGTCGTTCGGGCTTGAGGCATTTGAAGCGCTTTGCTGGAGCAAAGAGATTATTGTGTCAGGGTTCCCACGGTACTCCGGATGCACCTGGAGCATGAGCGCCGCTATTCCTGTCACCAAAGGCGCGGCGTAAGAGGTTCCGTTGCCGTAAAAGTAGTGAGAAAGGGTATCGTCCACATCAATCACGTAAATCCCTGCAGCAGGGGCCATAAGCTCCGGTTTTATCCTTCCGTCGTCAGGCAGACCAACGGCACTTCCTGTCACCCCTGCACCGTGCTCCCACCATGCCCCAAGGGTATCTACACCGCCTACCGTAATGATTCCGTAGGCGTCGCCAGGAGGGGAGATATACGGTGCAGCGGATTCCACGTTGCCTGCCGCATTCGTGATGAGCACCCCGCGTTCTGAGGCCATACGTGCAGCCCTTGAGGCAGGGGAGGTCTCCCCGTCAAGCTCGTCTTTGCTGTACCAGTCTCCGTATGCAAGAGAGGAGTTCACTATATCCACCCCGCTGCGCTCGAGCCATTCAAGGCCTTCGATCCACATGTCCTCCTCAACCCGCATCTCGTAGGTGGACCCGTAGAGGTTCACGTGTTTTTCGGTCTTGGCAACGTAAAGCTCTGCCCCTGGAGAAACCCCTATGTACGAACGTCCCTGATAACCCACCGCAAGCGCCGCGGTGCGTGAACCGTGCGCAGGCTGGCTGAAGTCGTTGATGTCCCTGCCGTCTTCCGACTCGTCGTAATCTGTGTTATCGTCACCGCGCAAAGACCATACCGCCTCAAGTTCGCCGTTATTGAACGCTATCCAGGGCTGGTAAGAAAACCCCTGGGATAAAGCGGAAGGAGCGCTCCAGGAATCAACCGCTCCGGAGCTGCTGGTTAGCAAAATGTCTCCTGCGCTTTCAAAAACACAGTGAAGGCCTCCGCCTCCAACACTCACCAGATCGAGGCTAGAGATAACCTCGTACGCCTCAGGATGTATGAAGTCGGTCCACGTTAAGCCGGCGTCGGAGGTTTCAAGGGAGTGCAGCCTGAAGCCACCTGAGACAGGATCGATCTCCGCAACCGTAAGGTAATTCCCTTCAAGATCGAACGCCACCACCTCTTCGTTTGCAGGGGATGGGATCTCTGAAAAGCTTTGGCCTCTATCCACTCTTCGTGCAAGATGTAGTTCCCCTTTTGTAAGGTCAAGCGCGGCGACTATTACTGTATCTCCTGAAACCGAAGCCTTTGGTTGATCGAGTATCCCCCCAGGGATCCCCCCAGGGGTAAACACCTGGCTTGCCCCAAGCCATTCCACGTTATCTTGAGTCCATACCGCCCGATTCATCCGTACCTCCCCATCGTCCCTGACATAGAATAAAAGACTGGTATCATTCTGGTCGGAGATAACGAAGGGGTTGCGGCAATTAGACTCCGGCAGCTTTGCAAATTCCTTAAAACTCGTATTGCTGAGCACCCCGCAGTGCAGTTCACGTCTCATAAAATCATTCGTTGAGCCGGCCTCCCAGATAGCAAGCATGGTATCACTGTTTGCCTTGGTTACTACGGCGTAGGAACGGGCAATGCCTTCGGTGGAGGTAATTTTTGGCTCGGAGAGCGCAAGGATCGCATCCACCGACCCTGCACTACGATGCGCGGCATATAGGATACGGGCTGTGGTTGCGTTGAGAGCGGTGGAGTCGGCGATAAAAAACACCCAGTCTCCATAAAGCTCAGGCTGCTGAACGATCTCGTAGTTCGATACAGCAGACCTAATAACTTCGCTTGTGTCGTTCCACAACATGATCTCATCGCCTGTGATGAAGTCGTGCTCGCCGCCCAGGCGAACGGTTCTAAAGACCGTGTGGTCGCGTTTGAAGCCCGTGTCAAGAAATCCTATCCGCACGCCCTGCCCGAATATCCCCAGGTTGTGAACCGCCGGGACGTTCAAGAGATCAAGCTGGGTGTAGGTGTTGCCGAAGTGCTCGGGTTCTATCGGCTCCTTGCGCTGGATTAGATTCATGGGCAGCTCTTTCGTTTCCACCGCAACAGATTCGACTGACCGAACAAAGGGCATCATCTGCAGACTTTCCAAGCGCGAGGAGTCCGTTTCCACGCTTACCGCATTCAGCCAGCGTGAACGGGCACGGATGCGCGCACCTGAAAGCTCCAAAAGACGCAGGTAGCGCGGATGAAGGGGGATGTCATCGAATCCTGCAGCAGCACCCAGCCTTGAGACCTGGCGCCGCTCAGCGGTAAGGCGATGAACACGCATCACGTCAGGCGAGCGTCCCTCACCCTTGTTTGTCAGATATATCCAGTAAGGGCTTTGCGCAAGCACCGTTGATGCGAAAAGGAGAATAGAGGAGAAGACGAGTGTTCCTCTTCTCCTCAACAATTTAATATCCAAGGTTGTGTCCTAGAAGCCTGATCCTAATCCTACCGCGACTCCGATAACGACGATGATGATGAAGAACAGTACCCATATCCCCAGGCCGATAAGGGCAAGGATCAGACAGATGTGCCCGACCCTTTTTGCCCGCTCGGAAAGCGAACCGGACTTGAGGATAATCGCGTAGACGATCCCTATGATTGGATTCAGGAATGCGCCGACGTAGAGACTGAGAAGACTCAACAGGTAAAGGATGTCTACTGTCGCTTCAAAGCGAACTCGTTTCTTTTCTTCAAGGGTCAGCGGTTGTTCCACGTTGCCTCCTTCCAGGGGAACCTTAGGCCCCCTGATTTGTTAGCTGTCGCCATACCCGGCATAGGAATCGAACCTATAACCTACGGATTAAGAATCCGCCGCTCTGCCAAATTGAGCTAGCCGGGCGCA
>DAOVCF010000093.1 GCA_030670165.1 Candidatus Stahliibacteriota bacterium
ATTCGCCAAAAACTATCTCCATGTTGCCTCCTTTGAATATATAAAGTATATGCTTTGGGGGGGAGTGTGTCAAGCCCCTTCTTATCAATCTCTTGACCCTAATAAAATCCCCCTCCCGTTGTGGAGGGGGCAGAGGGATGCTGATGGGCAGGTGTTGACTAATATCCGATACGTGGTTATCATTACGGAATGGGTAAGGCACACTTGGTTTCAGGGCTTATGGGGCGTTATCCGAAGCGACTTGAGATGTTAACCGTAAGATTAAGGAACTGCTGAAGTTATGAACGCGGTAGTGGCGCTGGTGGGGCGGCCCAACGTGGGCAAGTCCACGCTGTTCAACAGGCTCGTCGGGCGCAGGGAGGCGATTACCTTAAAAACCCCTGGGATAACACGCGACCGGCTGTACGGCACAGTGCACTGGCTTTCCAAGAGCTTTACGTTGATTGACACCGGTGGATTTATTCCCGCGCCTGAGTTGCCGCTCCAGGAGCAGATGCGCCGCCAGGTCCAGCTGGCTATCAAAGAAGCCGAGCTTGTCCTTTTGGCGGTGGACGGCAAGGAGGGTCTGCATCCATCGGACGAGATGCTGGCCGAGGTTCTGAGAAAACAGGAAAAGCCATACATCGTGGTTGTGAACAAATCGGACGTGCGCACCGCCGAGTGGGAGTCACATAGCTTTCACGCGCTGGGCGGTGCGGAGCTTTTCCTCGTTTCTGCGGAGCATGGTGTAGGGTTCGGGGAGCTTCTTGAAGCGATATGCGAGAGGCTGACCTTTGAGGAAGAGGGCGAGCCCAAGCTCGAGGTTAAGCTTCTGATAGCCGGACGTCCGAATTCAGGCAAGTCGACCCTTTTGAATGCGCTGGTTGGCTCCGAGCGCTCGGTGGTGGACTCAGCGCCCGGAACGACCCGCGACCCGGTGGATACATATCTTGAGGTTTCCGGCAGGATATGGCGGATTGTTGATACGGCAGGGCTGAGGCGAAGAACAAGGATAAAGGAGGAGGTGGAGTACTACGCCTCGACGAGACTGCGAAGGGCTATAGCCAGGGCCCAGATCATACTTCTCCTTATCGATCTTACCGAAGGGGTCACGAGACAGGACAAAAGGCTGGCCGCAGAGGTCATATCAAGGCGCAAGGGGCTGATCTTCGTTTTGAATAAAACGGATCTCTTCGACCGGCAGGCACTTCGGTCAAAGATAGATGGGGCATCCTACCAGCTGCGCGGGATGGAGCCCTTCTTCAGGGTGCTTGTCTCAGGCAAGGAAAAGGAAGGGTTGGATGAACTGGTCGGGGCGGTCGCGGCGCTCGTTGAAAGGCGCAGTCAGCGCATCTCAAAGGAGCTTTTAGGAGAGTTCGCCCAGCAGGTTACTCAGGAGCGCTCACCCGGGCGAAGGATAAAGATATACCGATTGATACAGAAGGAAGGCGCACCGCCTTTGTTTCTTGCCGAAACCAACAAGCCGGACGAGCTCGAAGAGACCTATGTGCGATTTTTAACCAACAGGCTTCGCGATACGTTCGACTTGAGAGGCACCAACCTGAAGCTTGAACCTACGCAGAGGAAGAAGAAATGATTTCGCCTTTGTGGGACACGGTGATATTGGCGGCGTTCGGATTTCTATCCGGTTCGATCCCATTCGGTTATCTTATAGCCTCAGCAAAGGGTATGGACATCCGCAAGATGGGCTCTGGCAACATAGGCGCGACCAACGCGATAAGGGTACTGGGAATGGGCTGGGGTATGGGGGTAGGTGTGCTGGACGCGATCAAGGGAGCCCTGCCCGCCTATCTTGCACTTCAATTCTCGCCTCTACCGGGGATAGTAGGTGCGGCCGCTGTGCTGGGCCACATCTTCTCGCCCTGGCTTAGGTTCAAGGGGGGCAAGGGTGTGGCAACCACCTTTGCCGTATTCCTTGTTCTGGCCCCCTTCCCCGCACTTACCGCATTCGGAGTCTGGATACTTCTCTTTCTTACTGTTGGCTACGTATCGGTTGCTTCCGTACTCTCACTCACCGCTTTGCCTGCCCTTATCTTTCTGTGGGGAAGATTTAATCCTGAGATCTCGGTAATCTCCGCTGCAGCCGGCTGCGCTCTCCTGGTGGGATGGGCGCACCGGGGGAACATGATACGTCTTGCCGCAGGCAAGGAACCGAGGACAAAATTGTGGAAAAAGCTGTGGAAAAGATGAGGGTAAGTTTCCTTGGTGCAGGTGCGTGGGGCTCGACCATGGGGATCATGCTCTCGCGTGAGGGGCACGATGTAAGGCTGTGGGAGATCAACCAGGCGAGGGTAACCAAACTGCGCTATACCCGCAGGCTTCCAGGTGTACTGCCTGGGGCAAGGATACCCCAGGAACTACACTACACCTCGGATATAGAAGAGGCGCTGGCTGAAGCCGATCTCTTAGTCCTTGCGGTACCCTGCCAGGCGCTGAAGGCCACGCTGAAGAGGTTGCCCAGAGGATATGAACCGCCGAGGATGGTGGTGAGTCTAATAAAGGGACTGGAGCGCCGGACGGGTTTTCGACCCAGCCAGACCTGGGCCGGGTTTTTCCCTCGCCGTCCGGCGAGTGTGCTTTCCGGTCCCTCGATCGCCATCGAAGTGCTTCACGGTCATCCCACCGCGCTTGTGGCGGCAGGAGAGGATAAGGAGGCGGTGAAGAGTATTCAGCGGATATTCTCGTTTGACAATCTGCGTGTCTACCGCTCGGACGATGCAGTTGGCGTGGAGTTGGGCGGAGCCCTGAAGAACGTTATCGCCGTAGCCTGCGGTATCTCCGAAGGGCTTGGTGCAGGGACCAACACCCGCGCGGCGCTTCTTTCACGAGGGTTGGCTGAGATTACGAGATTGGGTGAGAAGCTGGGGGCGAAAGCGCGGACGTTTTCAGGGCTTGCAGGCTGGGGCGATCTTGTCACCACCGTCTGGAACCCTGCCTCGCGCAATCATAGGGTGGGACTGGGACTCGCAAGAGGTAAGAACCTGGAGGCGATCCTTGCCGAAATCGGTATGGTTGCCGAAGGGGTTGAGACCTGCCGGATTACCCGTAAACTGGGCAGGATGCACGGTATCGAGATGCCCATAACCGAGGCTACCTACCGGGTGCTGTTCCGGGGCGCCGATCCACACTCCGAGATGTCAAGGTTGCTTGCTAGATCCCTTAAGGAGGAGGTATGGTAGAGGAACATTTTTATACGATAACCCAGGTGGCGCGTATGCTAAGGATCAAGCCCCACGTTCTGCGATACTGGGAGAAGGAGTTTAGCTGGCTTCGCCCGCGCAAGAACTCGGCAGGACGCCGCATCTACTCGGAGCACGACATCGAACTGATTACGCTGATCGCGAGGCTCCTGCACAAGGAAGGCTACTCCATAGCGGGCGCACGCAGGCGGGTAGGGAAGCTTCTTGCGCTTTCTAACCAGCTTCAACTGCCGCTCTCAGAGGTTCAAACCGATCTCCTGCAAAGAATCAAGCAGGAACTTGAAGAAATCCTCAAGATGCTGGAACGCAGGTGACGCCTGCTGAGACCTCGTGGGGTCCCCTGCTGCCCTGGGTTGTAGACGGCGTCGCAGCGCTCCTGATCCTCGGCTCGGCTGTATCAGGGCTCCTCAAAGGGGCGATACGCATCCTCGGGGCGATTGCAGGCGTTGTGGCCGCGATTATTATCGGCTGGCGCTTCACACCCGCGCTTGCTGAACTCCTGATCCCCAAAATAGGCTCCGTCTTCTTCGGCAAGGCGCTGGCCTTCCTTGCAATCTTCATCGCGGTGATGATAGTTACAGCGATCGTTGTCTTCCTTTTGAACAAGCTCTTTGACGCCATCCTTCTGGGATGGGCCAACAAGCTTGTTGGTTTCGTGATAGGACTCGTTATCGGGACGTTCGTCGTTTGCGTTATCATCTGGGTCTCGCTTCAGCTGTACCCTGAGCTTGCCGATCTATACACCCATACCCGGCTGGTCAGGTTGTTGACCGCTTTACTCTTTGTGTTCGCCCCGGGCGCAAGCCCCCCTGTTCCTCCACCTGCCTGATCACTGCTTCGATTATCTCTATCCCGGTAGGCTGCCCCACAAAGGTCTCTATGCTGTCAGTAACTTGTTCGGTATCAACCGGTGCAAAGATAGTCCGCGCTCCGTCCGACAGCGTAACCGTTATTGTATCAGCCTCAGCGCACGCGGATGAGCTTTCTTGTAGCCGTATGGTTTCCTGCCTCGATCCTGATGAAGTAGACGCCAGGGGCCGCAGCTCGACCGAGATCATCTCGACCATCCCAGGTTATAGCATAATGACCCGAGGCCTTGATACCAGAGCTCAGGGTCTTCACTGGCCTGCCCGAGACATCGTAGACCTTCAGGTTGACCAGGCCTGAATGGGCAAGCGAATAGTAAATATCGGTGGAAAGCTTGAAGGGGTTTGGAGCGGGCTCCTTCAGGTCTAACTTGAAACCCGAAGCTGGTAATTCGTCGATCCCGACGGTGCGATCGTATTTTATCGTCCGGAAGTCCTGATCGGCCAAGCCGATAGAGGAGCCCGTGACATAGAGATAGCCCTGCTCATCAACCGCCACACCAAAGGCCTTATCGTAAAAACATCTGTCGTAGACCGCGTTCCAGATGCGATTACCTTCCTTGTCATAGCATATCGTCAGGTAGTCCCAGTTCGGCCCGTTGCAAGAACCGCCCGTAACATAGACGAATTCATCATCTACCGCCACACCTTCCGCCTGATCCTCGGCGCCTGAGTCGTAGACCTTGTTCCAGATGAGATTGCCATCCTTGTCATAACATATCGTCAGGAAGCTGCGGATCGAGCAGCCCGTGACATAGACGAATTTACCATCTACCGCCACACCGGTGGCCCGATCGCCATTGCCTGAGTCGTAGACCTTGCCCCACTGAAGATTGCCATCCTTGTCATAGCATATCGTCTGGGAGTTTCTGGAAGACCAGCCCGTAACATAGACGAATTCATCATCAACCGCCACAGCGTTGGCCCCCTCTTCATTGCCTGAGTCGTAGGTCTTGTCCCAGACGAGATTGCCATCCTTGTCATAGCATATCGTCAGGTAGTCCCAGTCCGGCCCCCATCCTGTGACATAGACGAATTCACTATCAACCGCCACACCCTTGGCCGCCTCGCCATTGCCTGAGTCGTAGGTCTTGTCCCAGATGAGATTACCATCCTTGTCATAGCATATCGTCAGGAAGTCGGCGATCGTCTCCTTGGAAGAGTAACCTGTGACATAGACGAATTTATCATCAATCGCCACACCCTTGGCTATATCCTCGGCGCCTGAGTCGTAGGTCTTCTCCCATTGGAGATTGCCATCCTTGTCATAACATATCGTCAGGAAGTCCTCATCGGCCAAGCCGATAGAGTAGCCCGTGACATAGACGAATTTATCGTCTACCGCCACACCCGAGGGCACATCGTCATTGCCTGAGTCGTAGGTCTTCGCCCAGAGAATAGCCGGACCGTCATAGGTGTTGGCCCATATCAAGCCAAAAGCAAGAGCCAACCCGCACAACGCCTTCAATAAACCTTTCATGTCATCCTCCTTTGCCCTTACGGGCTTTTCGTTCTACAAGATAATTTCTGATCCATTCCAAAAAGCTCTCCGAGGGTTTCATGTCATCCTCCTTAGTTTGCTCCCTTCACACTCACTCCGGCTTAGGACTGAATACGTAGCTCCACGTCAAGTCAATCATTACCTTTACCGCGCCGGTCCATGGATTGGGTCCCAGATATCGACGAAAAGAAGCTCAACCTGGTCTATCTCCTGAACAGACAGGAACGTTTGTGTTTCTGAGCCTGCGGCTGGACGATGTCTGCCGACACCACCGCGCCGGTGCTCAGGTTAACCAGAATCACCCCTCCCTTTGGCCTGAGCTCAAGGGACACGAGACTCCCGGCATCTGCAAGAAAGCGGTAGGGCTTGCCGCCGAACCCCAGCCTTTCAAGGATCTCATCAGCGGTGTGGTTGATATTTTCCCTATCCGCGTAGCGCAAACCGGCAATCAGATCAATTAAGCGAATCCCGGCGTCCAGCCTGGTGAACACGAACCGCAGGGAAGAGTAGGCGATAAGGGTATCCCCCCTCTTCGTGATCGAGTCGCAGTGCAGAATCTCCTGAAGTGCGGCAGGGTTCGGGCTGTCCAGCCAGCGCTCCTGGATAAATCCGGTAACGATCAAGGTAAGGCTCGCTTCTTCACACTCAAGGTGCAGCCTTCGTTCATAGGTTGTGCTGTCAATCCCCTCAGGCATTGGAATAAACCGTACCTCGCGCCTAACTACCTCGAAGTAAGGGTACTCGTATGGAACGGTCTGGGCGATTAGAAGGAGAAGAAGTTCCACGATTTATCCTACCCCTGCATTCCGGATTGTCAAGTACCATCCAGGAGTCGTGCCAGCGATAAGACCCCCAGGCAAATGGGTAAACACAGACGTTTCTCGTATATAAAGCTAAATAAAATGTTTAGTATATATAATTCCCAAATAGGGGCTTGACAAATGAAAAATCTGGTGTAAACTTTACATCTAAACAAAGGCCTAGTCTGTAGGCCCAAGGGAGCGATGGGCTAAAAAGAAGTGCCAGAAAACGCGCGCTTATAGCGAGGCACTTCTGTAAGTGTATGTCGAAGGGAATAAACAAGCTGAACTCTGGAGGAACTATGATGCGCAAAAAACTTCCATTAGGTACCCTGGTGGTGTTTGCGATCCTTGCCTCATCCCTCAATGCCCAGCCAGCCTGCCTGCTCTCAGAGGGATTCGAAGGACCCTTCCCCCCGGGTGGTTGGAGTACTTCCGCCTCTATCGGTCAGAACCAGTGGTTCCGCAACGACTACTGGAGCCGCCCCAACTATACGGGCGGCTCAGGTTACTGTGCAGACAACGACGACGACGGTGCAGGTCCTGGCGCTGCCAGGGTGGGCAACAATATCCTGCAGTCGCCAACGTTTGATGCGAGTGGCTATCAAACCATATGGCTTGCCTACAACGTGGACTGGTATCCAGTGGGTGAAGGTATGGTGGGCCAGGTGTACGTATACAACGGTTCGAGCTGGATTATGGTGATGGGCCACCCCGAGGGCCGCAAGACAACACGAGACAGCATCGACATCAGTAACAAGGTCGGAGCTGCGATGAACGCCCGGGTGCGGTTTACCTACAGCGAGTTCACCGGCAATGTAAAATCGAACTGGTATGAGGTTGACAACGTGAACGTCTGGGGCTCAGACCCTCCCGAACCGCTTGACCTGGTGATGATTGAGATAATCCGTCCCGAATTCTGGGAACAGGGTGAAATCCCCTTCCAACCGTCTTGCCGGATTTACAACAACCTCGACACTGCTGCCCACGGCACAGTAAGCTGCAAGATCACGAACCTTACAACTATGCAAGTCGATTACCAGGACGCGCATACCTCTTATCCCCTCAATCCGGG
>DAOVCF010000104.1 GCA_030670165.1 Candidatus Stahliibacteriota bacterium
CGCTTCAGTTCAGAGGGCAGGACCTTTACCGCAGGGATTCCTACCTGATGCTGCACCGTATCCAGTCACTGGGCGGGTATCACGGCAACCAGCTTGCTCGCTACCAGGAGTTCATCGGCTCGCCCGGAACCATCATGTTCCGCGACGCGCAAAACTTGAGGTATCCTGCGTTCCTTACCGCGCTGGACGTAAAATATCTAATAGGATTAAGACTACCCGGTCCGGAGGATTTCGAGCGCCTCTCTCCTCAGGATCAGCAAACCCTTTACGCGATCTATTCCGACCTTGCTCCCTGGCTTGATACGACCACGAGCTCGTTCAGGCCGGTTTATGCAGGCCAACGCTACGTGATCTATCGCAACACCGCACCACATCACAGGGCATGGCTCGCTACCGAGGTTGAGGTGATAGCTGACGACGAGGCGATCCTTCAAAGGATGAAGAGACCGGATTTCGATCCGCACCGGACGGTGATACTCGAGGAAGAACCCCAAGACTGGCAAGGATCGGTGGATCCATCAGACACAACCTCGCCGGGCCAGGTTCAGATAACCCGCTACGAACCGAACGTGATCGAGATCGCCGCCGACGTTAAACGACCGGCTGTGCTGGTCTTATCCGAAAACTGGTATCCTTACTACAGGGTATGGGTTGACGGCTCCGAGCGCAAGGTCTACAGGGCGGACTATACCCTGCGCGCGGTAGTTCTGGAACCGGGTCAGCACCAGGTTGTTTTCCGCTTCAAATCACCCTATCTAACCGCAGGTGTATGGATCACGATTGTTGCTCTGGGACTGGTTGGCGTGGCAGTTGCCCTGTCGTTGATTGCCAGCCGCAAAAAGAAACCCAAGCCGGTTCGATCCGGATAAACTGAGAAAAAAGGCCGGTGAGAATGTCGCCGGTCTTGTACACTGGTTGTCGGAAACTACTCGCTCCAGGCAAAGGCCTTGATGGTTGAGGATTTATCTACAAGCGAACCAAAGAAGCTGGTGGTGGATACCTTAACCGCGTAGCCTCCGGGAAGCTCATAGTTTGCCGCGCTGAACGTGTACTTTCCTTCGGTGTCCGATTCAGCAAGCTCAACTTCCTCTTCGTCAACGGGATTTGTGAGAGCGATCAGAGCGTCTATATCGATCAGATCACCCGCCTCGATCTGGAAGAGCTCTATCTTGTACTTCAGATAGTCCTTGTCTTCCGTTGAGATCTTCTTCCAGGTTACGGTAAGATCGCCGGATACGGCAAGGTCTGGAGAACTCACCTCTATGTCGGGCAGGGTAGTTACCTCCACTTCGTCGTATTCCTTCATCTTATCGTTATCGATTACCCACATCTTATAAGTGTAAGTCGTGTTAGGAGAGAGCGTATCTATATCGGTGTAGATGGTTCCCGCCAGCACGATATTCAACGTATCCTCTCGACTCGAACCTTCGCGACTGAATACCACCTTGTCGGCACTTATTCCCGTTCCGGTGAAAACGTATTCGATATCCACTATCGCGAACTCTTTGGATACCGTGTCTGTAGCCACAACCGAGGTGATGCGTGAAGCCTTGCGGGCCACACCTTTTTGTAGTTGCTCGACAAGTCCACAGCCCGCCAAGGCCAGGGCGATGAAGAGGATGGGAAGAATCCTTTTTATATTCATTAAGACCTCCTTGGTTTCTTCATCCTACTCGCCGGAGAACCTCTGTCAACCCTTGACAAGGGTGTAAAATGTGTTATGCTTTAGTAATTAGATTGGAAGGAGGTATTTTATGATCCTTTTAGTTCTCACCCTTTATGCCGCAGATACGGTGTGGATAGAGACCACCCAACGAGACTTTGCGGACGGGTGGTTTACGCGCGACTTGTATTCATCCCACCGTGGCGATGGTTCTGTGGAGTTCGTAGGACGTTTTGACCTAAACAACGACGACTATCTAGAGATACCGGGCTGCAGTTGGGTCATGTGGGGATCGAGCTCAGGTTATTCCACGAATAATAAAACCGACTATTCTGGAGGAGGAGGCTGTGATGCTGCGGACATTAACGTAGACGGCTATCCGGAATTCCTCACCACGAACATGGGTGGGAGTACCCAAATATTCTGGGGAGATGCTAATGGTCCTGATCCTTCTGATTATCTGCAAATCGTGGTGGATGCCTACAACAACGAAGGTATCTTTGCCGCAGACTTTAACAAGGACGGCTATCTGGATTTGCTTGCCTCGATTGATGATGGTAATGCGGCTATTTTCTGGGGAAGCGCACAAGGATACTCTCGCAACGACCTTACCCCTTTACCCTGTTTTAAGACAGGCTATAACCCCGAAGCCGCCGATCTCAACAAGGACGGTTGGCTCGATGCGATCGTAACTGCGGGAGACGCAACAACCGAGTATATATACTGGGGTGGACCGGAAGGGCCTCAGTCGGGAAGCTACACAACGATTAAAGACGGACATAATGCTTCCCATGGGGTTTCGCTGGCCGACCTGAACTACGACGGATGGCTGGATATTGTATTATCCAGCAACACTTACGGAACCCAGTACGGCTCTATCCTGTGGGGAAGTGGAGATATCTATCAAGCCGGAGGAATCATTTATGTGGATTTTCAACTTCCTTTGCCTGATAGGGCTTTCGGTGGAAGCTCCATAGCTGATCTCAACGCGGATGGGTATCTGGATATAGTGTTCTTCGGAAACGACGATGTACCTCCCCGCATCTTTCTTGGAGATGCCGACGGTATCTCACCCTCTCGTTATACTGACCTTGGCCGTTCCTTCGGCGTAGGATCAGGAGGGATGGTTGCAGACTACACTGGTGATGGATCGCTGGATATCGTCGAACTCTCGTATGGAGAAACTGTCTTGTTCCATGGTCCCGATTTTACAAACTACGATGAATTCAACGTTAGTTCCCATCATGGATTTTCTAGAGAAATCGGCAACGTGTACACGCGAGAGTACAAGGAAGAGTACTACTCTTCTATCTTCGATGCCGGGATACCTGTTCTCTGGACCAGGATATACTGGGAGGACTCTTTGCCCGGTGAAAGCAACATCAGCCTTGCGGTTCGGACAGGCTCCGGCCCGGACACCTCGCAGGGTTGGAGCGAGTGGGTCCAGGTGCAAAACGGTGCGGAGATACCTGTCCACCTTCAATCCCGATACATCCAGTACCGCGCTACCTTCGAGTACCCCAATCCTGCACATTTGCCTGTGCTGTTTCTTGTGGGGATCGAGTATACCCTGGAGGCGATAATCGTGAGACCGGACCGATGGGGAGCTGGCTTCCCCGGGGATACACTTACCTACGAGTTGGAGGTTCTAAACTACACCACACTCCCTGATGTGGTTGAGATATCTTCCGTAGCTACCCAACCCACGTGGTTCCACGAGATAAGGGATTCATTAGGATTCCCCTTAGGGGATGCGGACTCGGATGGCTCGCCTGACGTGGGGGAGCTCGGCTCAGGCGACTCAACCAAGCTGCTCGCGCGTGTAGGGATACCCTTAGATCTGGAGTCCGGGGTCGATACCATGATTGTCTACGGACACTCCTCCAACTCCGAGTTCCTCTACGACTCCGCAATCGTCATAACCACGATCTTACCCGAGGTGTCGATAGTGGTTGATCCTGATCAAGATACCTTCGCTTATCCCGGCCAAGAGATCTGCTTCCAACTTTGGGGAGCCAATTACGGCAAATGGTCCGACGTCATCGACCTCAGTGTTGTGGGTCCGAGTGACTGGAGCGTTGAGCTTCTGGATTCGGCAGGCGCGGTGCCTTTAACAGATCATGACGCCGACGGGACTCCAGACCTTGGCAGTCAGGACAGAGGTGATACCCGGCACTTCACCGCGCGGGTTACACTCCCGGCCGCAGCCCAGGAAGGCTCCTCGGCAGTCATTCGTATCGTCGGGCACTCCTCGCGAGATGCCGGAATCTTTGACGAAGCCGTGCTCCTTATCAACGTCCTGCCTGAGGTGTCCATTCTGGTGGAACCGGATCAGGATACTTCTGCGTATCCCGGCCAAGAGATCTGCTTCCAGCTTTGGGGAGCCAATTACGGTAAGTGGGCGGATGTGATCGACCTTGCTGCCTGGAGTCGGTGGGGTTGGAAAGTGGAGCTGTTCGACTCGGCAGGGACAGCCTCGCTTCCGGACAACGACGCTGACGGATCCCCGGACCTTGGCCTCCTGGACAGAGGGGATACGGCGTATTTCACCGCACGGGTCAGGGTGCCGCCTAAAGCACGGGCTAATGTCCCGGATACCATTCATATAGTGGGAAGATCATCTAACGACTCTGAAATCTCCGACGAAGCCCTACTTGTCATTAACCCGCTTGAACTGACCTTCCTCGAGATCAGACCGGACCAGGAGGCTTCGGTATCCCCGGAAACCCCGTCGGTTCGATACCTCCTTGAGGTGATAAACCACGGCAACGGCCCGGAAACCGGGGATATCACCCTGAAGAGTGCTCTGGGCTGGGAGACGGTAGTTTATGATTCTACAGGGGAGGATTCTCTTACCGACAGCAACGGAAACGGAATCGCAGACGTAGGGGAACTGCAGGCTTTCGGCGGCACATGCAGCCTGTACGTAGAGATCGAGATGCCTGGGAATATCGATCCTACTCGCGGCGCGCTGGATACGCTCACCGGCTACGTCAGCGCGATTGAGACCACCTGGGTGTACGTTAGTTCTGCCTCCGACGGAGTGGTAAGAGATTCTGCAATACTTGTAACCTCAGCACTTCCTGGACTAAGCGTGCACAACTTCCCAAATCCTTTCAGGAGTGAAACAAGGATCGTATGGAGCCAGCCAGAGGAAGGGGATATAACCCTGAGACTGGCCGACCGTGCTGGCCGACCCGTAACGACCATCTTCTCGGACTACTGCGGAACCGGTGTACATACCTGTCTATGGGAGGCGAGGATCCCCGAAGGAGCTCCACTTGCTCCAGGGGTATATATCCTGCTGTTGGAGTACAGGCCCGAAGAGGGATCATCGAGGCGCATCCTGCATAAGATGCTCTGCACCGAAGGGAGGCAGCGATGAAAAGACTGACCTGGCTCGTGCTCCTGGCAGGTGCGATAACCGCTCAGGAGGTTGGACAAAACGCGTTCGCGCTTCTTCAGACCGGCTACGGAGCGTCCGCCCCTGCCTTGGGAGGAGCGGGTACGGCATGGACAAAAGACGCATCAAGCATCTGGTGGAACCCTGCAGGGCTCGAGGGTCTTAACCGAGGAGAGGTGCTCTTGGGCTATCGGTCATGGCTCGCCGGCATGCACGACGAGTACCTGGGGTTTGCATGGCCCTTGCGCCGCAGCAGCCTTGGTGTGGCGGCACTTTATTCACTTACCGCGGTTGATGAGTGGAATGAGAACAATGAACCTGTTGGTAGGGTGTATCCTCAAAGCGCTGTGCTTGACCTGGCATGGGCTTATTCGCTGCGTAGAGGATTCTCTCTTGGAATCGGTGCAAAATTCCTCTACGAAAACCTTGTCGAGATAACCGGCATCGGAGGCGTTTTTGACGCAGGGCTGCGCTGGCGCGCTTTGGAATGGATGAGTGTAGGGGTCTGCGTACACGACTTTGGTCCCGGGGTGTTTTATGCAGGCCGACGCATCCCTACCCCATGGGGTACGAACGCAGGGGTAACTATGGAGGTGATGAGAAATGTTTCGCTTTCGGCAGGCGCAGGATACGTAAGCGACGCAGGGTTCGAGGGAAGGATCGGGGTGGAGTACAAGCCGTTCTCCGTGCTTGCCTTAAGGACGGGTGCTCATTTCAACAGCTCGGTCATGGAATGGGGACCCCTGGCCTCGCCCTCTCTTGGCATGGCTCTCTACTGGAAGGGCTTTCGGGTGGAGTACGCCTTCGTGCCCTACGGGGTGCTCGGCACCACCCACAGCGTTTGTGTATCTCGTTTTCTAAAACAGAGACCTGCCTCGGCCGACGTATTGGTTAAAGTAACGGACAGCGAGGATGGTTTCCCGCTCAACGCCCATCTCATGATCCGCGGGGTCATAGAGGAAGAACGATGGATCAGAGGCCACTTGCGCCGCAACTGGGTTGATACCGGTCTGGTTTACGCTCGAGCGGAAACCAGACACTACTACCCCAACGCCGACTCCATGTTCCTCAAGGAGGGCATCCTCAACGTGCTCGTGATCGAGCTTGACTCTATCCCGTACGGTATCCTGAAAGGCATAGTAAGGGAAGAGACCTCCAACACCCCCACTGAAGCCACGGTTTACTTCAAAGGAGAGGTTGAGGACTCGACGAGAACCGATCCAGGCTGGGGAACCTACCAAAGCGACCCCCTGCCGCCTGGCGAGTACCTGGTCAAGGTGAACCCCGATAACCCCATGTTGTTCCCATCCATCGAAAGGGCGGATGTTACCCCCGGAGACACCGTCACCTCCGATCTTTACGTCTCCCGTGAGGTGCGGGCTAACGTCCTCATGACACTGTATCTGAACTTCGAGACAGGCAAGGCCGATATCCTTCCTGCACACGAACCGATCCTGGACACCATCGCACCGATTCTCAAGGACAATGCGGATCGAGGACTACTGATTGAGATAGCAGGGCACACCGACAACGTACCGGTTGTGTACTGTCCCTATGGTGATAATCAGCGTCTCTCCGAAGCTCGCGCCGAAGCCATACGAACCTATCTTACAGAAAAGCACGGGCTTTCTGAGAAGATGTTTTTCTGCAAAGGATACGGCGAGACCGAGCCTATAGCCTCCAACGATGACCCTGAAGGCAGAGCCATGAACCGGAGAATAGAGTTCAGGTTGATCGCCGGAGAGGATTAGGACGTGGAGGACGGTTGAGGGCCCTCGAGTTCAGGTCTGATTGATTTGACCATCTGCGACTTATCAGGCTTCCGTGTCCGTACCCTTATGCATAAGGATGTTGCCTCCGGACGCTTCTCGATTATCTGGGACGGGTGCGACGATAATGGCGC
>DAOVCF010000069.1 GCA_030670165.1 Candidatus Stahliibacteriota bacterium
AGCTTGTCTCCTCGGTTGGCTCGCAGATCATGCTTAAGTACTCAGGTTACCCGCAAGGTTCCCACACCTGCCTTGCCGTCTTCGACGCAACCGGTCGTAAGGTGGATGAAATCAAATCCAATACTTCATCTGGGATAGCGGCCTGGGGGAAGTGTTACGGGCCCGGGGTTTACTTCATCCGGGAGGTGTCGGGCAACCCATCGGTAACCCGAAAGGTTATCCTGGTTCGATAATCCCAGCCTTTTTTTGCTTGCGATCTTTTGCCGGAGGGCAAAAGGAGCATTGAGGGGTATTTCGTAAGTCTTGATTTTTGAAGCTATTCCTTTATAATCTTCCCATGAGTAGGATTCTAGTAACAGGAGGGGCGGGATTTATCGGAAGCCACGTGGCAGAGGCGCTTATTGAAGCCTCTCACACAGTGGCAGTCCTCGACAATCTCTCGTCAGGTAGACGTGAGAATCTCCCTAAGGAATCCCGCTTCTTTGAGGTTGATGTCACGGATAAGGAAGAGTTAGAGAAGGTCTTTTCAGAGCTCAAGCCTGAGATCGTAGACCACCACGCGGCGCAGATCTCGGTAAACCGTTCGGTGCGCGAGCCCTGCTTCGACGCCGGGCAGAATATTTTGGGAACCATCAACCTGCTTGAGGCATCGGCCAGACACGGGGTCAAGCGTTTCATCTTTGCCTCGACCGGCGGAGCACTCTACGGCGATGCGCCGAGTATCTCATCGAATGAAGACACACCTGTTATTCCGCTTGCACCCTACGGCATCGCCAAGGCGTCGGCTGAGCACTACATCCGCTTTTTCTGGAACGAGCATGGGATAAAGCCTTTGGTTCTGCGTTACGCCAACGTCTACGGTCCGCGGCAGGACCCTCACGGCGAGGCAGGGGTGGTGGCGATATTCTCACTCAAGGCACTTTCGGGTGAGGGGTGTGTGATCTACGGAACAGGCGATCAGACCCGTGACTTCGTTTACGTCAAGGACGTGGCGCGAGCAAACCTGGCGGCTGTGGATGGCAAACCCGGCACCTACAACATAGGCACAGGGATTGAGACCAGCATCAACAAGCTGTTTTCAGAGTTCGAGAAGCTTGAAGGTTCCCTTAAGGTTTCCCACGATGCCGCCAGACCGGGCGAGGTGTTTCGTTCCGTGCTGGACGTAAGCCGCGCCGGAAATGATCTCTGCTGGCAGCCGCAGGTGAATCTGTCAGACGGTATTCGCCAAACCTATACGTGGTTCAAGGAGAAAATCAGGTGATCTTCGATCTCATCATACGCAACGCATCACAGATAGTAACCATGGAGGGTGAGAATCTGGGAGTAATAGAGGGGGGAAGTATCCTCGTTCAAGGGGGCAAGATCGCCCAGGTATACAAGCCGGCTGAGGATAAAGGATGCCATGCCGAGAAGGTACTTGATGCGGAAGGCATGGTGGTTATGCCCGGTTTCGTGGACTGCCACACGCACCTGGTGTTTGCAGGATCAAGAGCGCAGGAGTTTCGAAGGCGCATGGCAGGTGCAAGCTACGAGGAGATTGCAAAAAAAGGCGGTGGGATACTCTCGACGGTAAAGGCAACCCGGCACGCAACATTTGAGGAGCTTTATGAAGAGGGGCTTAAATGGCTCCGCGAGATGCTTCGCTGGGGCACGACCACGGTGGAGATAAAGTCGGGCTACGGGCTTAGCCTGGCCGATGAACTCAAACAACTCTCAGTGATTCGCAGCTTATCCGAGGAGGTTCCCCAGACCCTGGTTCCAACGTTCCTGGGCGCTCATGCCTTTCCTGAAGGGCCCTCGCGTGAGGAGTATGTTAACGAGGTGATCGATCTCATGCTTCCCGAGGTCGCGGAAAAAGGGCTGGCCATGTTCGTGGACACCTTCTGCGACTCTATAGCCTTTAGTAACGAGGAGACGCGGAGGATACTTGAGAAAGCAGCCGAACTTGGCTTAGGGATTAAACTTCACGTGGATGAGATTGAGGACACGGGCGGTGCCAGGCTTGCGGCTGAGCTTGGTGCGATCTCTGCAGAGCATCTTATCAAGTCAAACGAGGTGGGGCTTCGAGCGATGGCCGAGGCAGGCGTGGTACCGGTGCTTCTGCCTGCCACTACCTTCTTTCTTAAGGAGAAGGCACGTCCTAACGTTGATCTGATGCGTGAACTTGGTATGCCGATTGCGGTGGCCACGGACTTCAACCCGGGTTCATCCACCATCTTTGCCCTTCCATTTGCCGCTGCCTGCGGGGCGCTCGTGGACGGCTTGACGCTTGAGGAGGCGCTTAAAGGCATCACCATCAACGCAGCCCGCGCCCTGGGGCTTGTCGATGAAGTGGGATCGATTGCGCCGGGAAAGTACGCCGACCTCCTGCTGCTTGAGATGGATACATGGGAGGAGCTTTTGTACCTCTTCAACCGCAACTCGATACATACCGTTATAAAGAGAGGCGAGGTGGTCTGTGCTCACGAGTGAGGTACGCCAGGCGCTGAGTGATGCGTTGCGCGATGGCCGCCTGGATGAAGCCAGGGCGGTGCTTGAGCGGGAGACAAACCGCATGCCGGATGCAGAGGAGTTGGTGTATTTCCAGGGGGTGCTTTTTTTGGCCCAAGGGCAGACCCAGGAGGGCATCGCGAATCTCAAAGACGCGTTGAGTATGGCCCAGGAACGCTCAAACTTCGTTTTTGCGATCGCGGCCGCGGCACGTCTGGCCCGGAAAGACCCGGATAATGTGGATATCCGCCTGCGCCGGACCGATCTCTATCTGGCCATGGGACTGGTGCACGCAGCCTACGACTACCTTCTGCGTGAGTTCGACTTCTACCGCAGGCGCAACGACCCTCACGCACTCTCATCTATCGTAAAGAAAATGATAGACATAGACAAGGAGAATCTTGACTTGGCGCTTAAAGTAACTAACATACTCGTCTATCTGGAACAGAAAGACGAGGTGCGTCGGGTAGTGGAAAACGTTATCTTCACCCTTCAGGGCCAGGGGAAATACACCGAGGCGGCACATATACAGAAGAAATACACCAAACTTTACGAGGAGTCATGAGACAGGAAGGTCTGGATCCTGAAGGCAAGATAGAACTCGCGGGGCTGCTCTTGCAGATAGGCTTCAAGTCCGAGGCAGTAACCGAGTATCTTATGGCGGCTGAAATGTACGAGGAGCGTGGGGATAAGGAAGAGGCCGTTAAGCTTTATGAGAAGATACTCGAACTGGATAAGGACAACCAGGCCGCCAAACGAGGGCTCGAAAAGCTCAAGCCGCGCTCTCGTAAAGACATAGACGAGATGGTCGCCAGGATGGGATTCGGACCTGCTTTTGGTGAAGAACCCGCCACCGAAGAGCCTCCTCCACAAAAGGTAACTGCCCCGGAAGAATCCGAGACACCTACCCCATCGCCTCCGGAAGGTAAACAAAAAGTGCAGATCCCCTCAGAGCCCCCCGAACACGTACCACCCACTGATATAAGCGAGGCTCCGGTTGAAACCCAGCCGCAGGAGAAAAAACCTGAACCCAGAATGGAAGAAGAAGTGGCTGGTCTGGCCAGCATGGGGATCGAGGAGTTTCTGGCTTCGCTTATGCCTCTGTTAAAACACACCTCAGAAGAACTTAAAGAGAGGGGCGAACTGGCCGCCTTCTTCCGCGAGGAGGGGTTGTGGTCCGAGGCCTTCTTTGAAGAACGTCCCGCCTACCTGAATAAACCTTCGGTTAAGAAGCTTGGCGAACTCCTGTCGCTCCTCGCGCGTTCGGATGATAAGGATACCTTGATTGGCTTCCTTTTGACTGAAAGCTTCACCGAGCGGGAGGTGAACTTGAAACAAGAGGTGCTTGAAGCACTTGTTACGGCATACGAGGAACAGGGACGTCTGGAGGAGGCGAGAAAAACAAGAAAACAGCTCGCAACCCTTGCATCACAGGCACAGAAAAAAAAGAAGCCCGGGGTGAAGATAATCGAGGACGTACCCAGGCTCTCCGAGGAAGATACCCCTAAAGGCAAGAAGAAACCTGCAGACCCGATTCAGTTTGTGTAGAGATGGCGTACGAAACCTTCTATAGACTCAAGTGCGAACCTTTCGCGGTTCAACCCGATCCTCGTTTCTACTTCAACAGTCCACAGCATGCAGTGGCGCGCGAGTATCTCCTGCACGCGGCCGAACGCGGAAGGGGACTTGCTCTTCTCCTGGGCGAGATCGGGACCGGCAAGACGACCCTTTCGCGGCGTATACTCACCGAACTCGAAGCAGACGAACGCTATCATATCGGCATGGTGGTCCTGACCCACTCGATCAGACCACGCTGGCTCTTAGAAAAGATCGCAACCCTCTTCGACATCGAATACCTGCCCGATGAAGCCTCAGAGTTGTTTTCCATGATAGTAAACAGGCTCTTCGAGATATACAATGCAGGTAACAAGGCGGTGATATTCATAGACGAGGCGAATAAGATCGATGATCCAGAGACCTTAGAAGAGATCAGGGGGTTCATCAATCTTGAGACCGCTGAGGGGGATAAGCTGGTTACCTTTATCCTTTTGGGTCTACCCGATCTTGAGGTCAACCTTGCGCAGAATGCGGCCCTGTACCAGCGCGTTGCCGTACGGGTAACCCTCAATCCCCTGACTGCAGATGCCGTCAAGGCCTACATCCGGTACCGCTTACAGATTGCCGGACGTATGGATTCCATCTTCACCGACAAAGCACTGGACGCAGTGACCTCGTTCTCCGGGGGACGTCCAAGGCTCGTCAATATCATTTGTGATAACGCATTGATCGAGGGCTACATCCAGCGCAAGCCCAATATAGACGAGTTTATCATAGAGCGGGTGGCAAAAAACCTTAACCTTATTCCTAAAGAACTCGGCTCGTGACAGGCTCATCCGCTGATCTTCATATACATACGAGCTACTCAGACGGTCTGTATCCTCCGGCCGAGACGGTAAGAATGGCCAAGGACGTCAACCTCAAAGCGATGGCTATTACCGATCACGACACTGTGGCCGGGCTTAAGGAAGGAAAGCTGGCGGGCAGAAAGCTCGGTATTGAGGTAATCTCAGGGGTGGAGCTTTCGTGCGAGCTTGACGGCAACGAGATTCACATGCTAGGTTACTTTGCTCCAGGCAACGAAACCGAGCTTGAGGAAAGGCTCGAATGGTATCAGGCCAAACGTGAGGAGCGGGTCTTTGAGATCATCGATCGCCTCAACCAGGCGGGTATCATACTTAACATTGCAGAGGTGCGTCGTTTCTCTACCGGTAAGTCAATAGGCCGGTTGCACGTGGCCAAGGCGTTGATGGCTCAAGGGACTGCCCGCAGCGTCCACGAGGTGTTCAGCCGTTTTCTGGGCCCGGATGGGGTGGCCTACGTTCCCAAGGCCAAACTCTCCATCCAGGAGGCGGTGGAGTTCATACATGAACACCAGGGGGTAGGTGTGCTTGCCCATCCCGGCATGTATCGCATCGAGAACGCGGCCGAGCGCACGTTAGAGTACCTTGACGGGATTGAGGTCTGGTATCCTGAACATTCTCCAAGTTTTGAGGATCATCTGTATGCGCTCGCCTTGAAAAACCGGCTTATTCCCACCGGAGGGTCAGATTATCACGGTGTGGGACGTAACGAGATCGGATGCGTGAGGATTCCATACTCGATAGTAACCCGCCTCTTGGAGATAGCGGTCGGCGTGTGAACTACCTTTTTTTATTACTGGCAGCACTCTCCCCTATTCAACTGGTAAGAGTGCAGTACGGCGGCGGGGGGGACTGGTACAACGATCCAGACGCCCTGCCGAACCTGGCCAGGGAAATCTCGGCGCGCACAAGCATACTCATAGCCGAAGACCAGAAGGTATTGACGCTGATGGACCGCGAGATAGCAAACTACCCTGTCCTCTACATGACCGGTCACGGGAAGGTCTCATTCTCCAAGGCGGAGCGGGAGAGGCTGAGACAGTATCTGCGGTCAGGCGGGTTTCTTTATGCCGACGATGACTACGGGATGGACGAAAGCTTTCGTGCCGAGATCGCAGAGGCCTTCCCCAACTCCGAGCTTGTGGAACTGCCTTTCAATCATCCCATCTACCACATCTTCTACGATTTTGATAACGGCCCGCCGCAGACCCACAAGCACATTGAGGGACCGCCCAAAGGCTTTGGGCTTTTTGATGCCGGAAGACTCGTTATATTTTATACCTACAACTCGAACCCGTCTGACGGCTGGACAGCGGCGCACAACGATCCGCCTGACGTTCGCGAGCGCGCCTTCCGCATGGGCATAAACATCGTCCTGTACACGCTGTTGAACTAAAGCACCCCCAAGAACCCTTTGTCGTTGCGAGAAGCGTTAGCGACGAAGCAATCCAATGACCACAGTATTTTAATGAAGCACTCCATGCCTTTTTGGAGTACAACAACCACGTTGTTGTGATGCCGCAATGACGCGTCACAATAGCACAGGCTGGAGAGCCTGTGCCACATTCTTGCAAAGCAGTGAAGTAACTTTGTGGGGTGTTTATCTAGCTATCCAGGCTCCGCCGACGGTCAGGCCGTAGACTGTTTCGGCGCCGGCATCCAAAAGCACTTCGGCAGCCTCATCAAGGGTCGAGCCTGAGGTAATCACGTCGTCCAAAAGGATCACCTTGCGACCCGCAAGAAGCAGGGGATCAACGCCTCTCCTGATGCTGAACGCGCCTTCTACGTTGGCTCTGCGCTGCTCGGGCGTCAGGCGAGTCTGGGTGCGGGTAACTCGTCTGCGTTTGATACAATCAAGCATGCCGATCCCGGTCTGGCTGGAGAGTTCGCGCGCGAGCAGCTCGCTCTGGTTATAACCACGCCACCAGCGCTTGGACAGATGCAGGGGAATAGGGATAATCGCATCCGCCGAGCCGAGTAGACCGTCACTTTGCACCACGAGAGCAAGCCTGCGCGCAAAGAAACGCGCCAGCCTGGAGTAACGAGCGTACTTAAAGGCATATACGAGTTTGTCTAAAGGGTGCGTGAATCGCGCCCAGGCACGGACGCGGGCAAGCGCGAGCGGCTTGCGCACACATTCGGGACAGATATAGGAGCGGCGTTTGCGCCCAAGCGGCTGGCCGCAAAGCTGGCAGAAACCCCGCTCGATTGGCTGGATCAAAGCAAGGCAGTCGTCGCAAATGGGAGCACCATCCGTATCCTTTTCGCACACCAGACAGACGGGGGGGAAGATAAAGTCCCGAATAGCACCCCAAACCCTGGAACTCAACGGCTCAGATGATAGAACCTGTGCATCCATCCTATCGCCGAGACTTTTTGGGCTTCCTGTACCTTTTGCCCCTCTTGGCTTCCTTGGTTTCCTTCTTGCGCCTGGCTTCTGCCATCTTTTTGCGCTCGGCAGCAACCCACTGCGGGGTGGGCACCTTCTCCTGAGTGAAACCGAAAAAAACAGCCAACCCGACGCCCACCACCACAAAAGAGATGGCGATCCACTGGTTTGTCCACAGGTTAAGGTCGTTCTCGTAGTAGCGCAGGAAGTTCACCCCGAAGCGCAGTCCACCGAACGATGCAAGGAAGATACCGAAAAGCTGACCTTTGCGCAGCCTCGTAAACCTTATAAGAAGAAATAAGACAACAAAGAGTAAGAACCCACCGCCTGACTGGAAAAGCTGTGTAGGCCACACCGTTGCCGAAAAGGCACCAGCAGGTAATTGGCCAGCTTTGGAAAGCTCAGCAAAGGGTATCGATTCGTAAGGGAACGTGATACCGCATACGGCGGTCGGCTTTCCGAAACAGCAGCCGTTAAGGAAACAGCCTATGCGTCCGATGCCCTCTCCCAGGGCAATCGCAGGAGCGATTGCGTCCAGCAAGGGAAGCGCAGGAATCTTCTTTCTCCGCAGGAAAATAAGACCGAAGATAATGGCAAGGATGAATCCTCCGTAGTATACCGCCCCGCCCTCCCAGATCTTGAAGATACCGGCCGGATCCTTACTAAACTGCGGCCAGTGCATGAACACGTAAGCAAGACGTGCTCCTATCACAACGCCGATGATTACCCAGAAAGCAAGATCACTCACCACTGCAGGATCTATAAGGGTACGGCGTTTGAGGATAAGCCAAAGAAGAAGTATCCCCACCACGAAAGCCAGCAAAAGCATCAAGCTGTAGGTGCGGATTTGAAAACCAGCTATCTGGAAAAGAACGGGATACATGAAGCTATCCTAGGGAAAAACCTGTAAAAGTCAAGTAAAGCTCAGAATGAGGAAGGGGGAGGGATAATCTGCAGAGGGATCGGCATAACGGTAAGCACGAGGATAATGAGTGCTGCAACGGCGATAACGATATCCACTGCAGAAAGCGGGGTGATTTCGTCCGAGGCAGGAGGATGCCTGAAACCGATAAGAAGTGTTATTGCAGCCCACACCAGCCACATCGAGAGTTGCCTGAATCTTACATATGTCCCGACAACGACTACAGCCATAAGGCCATAGGTTACGAGTGCCAGCCAGATACGCTTCCTGCCGAATAGCCCGTAGGCGATGTGCCCTCCGTCAAGCTGTGACAGAGGCAAAAGATTGAGCGCGGTTACCAGGAATCCCAGCCACCCGGCAAGGGCTATGGGATGAATCAGGATGGTTGATGTCTCAGGGACAGGTCCCTTTACAAGAAATGCCAAAAACTGGAAGATAAGTGATGAGCCAAACTGAAATCTACCCACCAACGAACCCTGCGGAACGACCTCTGAAAGCATAAGGCCTACTATCGTGACAGGAACAGCAATAAGGAAACCCACTATCGGCCCTGCAGCCCCGACCCTTACAAGGGTACAACGGTTGGTGGTAAGCCCCATTCTGATCACAGCCCCCATGGTTCCGAAGGGTGGTAGAAAGGGAATGAAGAACGGCGGGGTAGCCGGGACACCGTAATGGCGGCAGGTAAGGTAGTGACCAAGCTCATGGCTGCCCAGTATAAGTATCAGGGCCAACGAATACGGCAGTCCCTTTAACAACATCAAAGGATTGGTAAGCACCATCCAGATGATCCTCCAGAAGCTAAATCCCTCAGGGATGCTCTCCAGGGCCATGAGGGCGCCCCCAACTGTAGTGGTGATAAGTGTGATCCCCAGAAGTAACCAGTTAAGCCAGTGGCGCTGACGTAGCTTGCGGAGCGAAAAAAGACCCACCTTCAAGCGGTGAGGTGCAGTCTGTGATCCCTTGTTCGGCTCAAAGAAAGGAGTATAACCTGTCTCCTTGAAGATGGAACGAATCGCGGAGATGTTCTCGGTCTGAGGTTCGTAGATCTCCCCGTCGAGAATAACAAATCTCACACCCGCCTTCACATCCTCTATGCGCATGTAAGGCTCGATCCTTGAGATAAGTTCAGCTACACTCATATCAGGGGTAACTATAGTAAGTTCAAAGCCCTGGTCAAGCCAGGGGGCCTCGAATGGATCAGAGCTTCAATCCCCAAAGGCCTCGTAGATACCT
>DAOVCF010000045.1 GCA_030670165.1 Candidatus Stahliibacteriota bacterium
CGCCGCGTCGTTGATTCCGGTGATCTGCATCAATCTACTGCGCCGCCGCGCCATCAGAGATTGAATCCCTCCGAGCTTACCAACGTCATCCGCGTCCTGAGGGAAATCGCCGATAAGTACGATCCCCCACTGGCGGAGAAGGAAACCCGCAGAAACCCCTTCCGCATTCTGGTAGGGGTGCTTCTTTCATCAAGGACAAAGGACTCGACAACCGGCCCGGCGGTAGCAAGGCTTTTTGAGAAGGCCTCGACCCCTAAGGCGATTGCAAAGATGGATGAGAGGCGAATCGAGGAGCTGATCTTTCCCGTTGGCTTCTACCACACAAAGGCAAGGAACCTGAAGGCGACGGCGCGGATGCTTGTTGACGAATTCAACTCAAAGGTGCCGCAGACGATACAGGAGCTGCTTTCAATGCCAGGTATAGGCCGCAAGTCGGCAAACCTCGTATTGAGCGTCGCGTTCGGCATACCGGCGATATGCGTGGACACACACGTTCACCGCATCGCCAACCGCTGGGGGTACGTAGAGACCAATGATCCTTTTCATACAGAGATGGCTTTAAGAAAGAAGCTACCGAAGAGGTATTGGATAGAAATAAATAGACTACTGGTAATTTACGGACAGAATGTGTGTACACCGCAGTCGCCCTACTGTGCTAAATGCAAGATTGAGAAGTATTGCGATAAGGTGGGGGTTACGAGAACAAGGTAGTATTTCTACGATTTTAGAAGGTAGGGGCACGGCATGCCGTGCCCCTACAAATCTCTTTTACAGATGCAAACCAAGAACTCGGTGCAAAAAAAACGGGCCGACCTGAGGTCGGCCCCTACGAGATATTTCTATTTTGGCTTGGATTTATCCAAGGCGTAAGGACGGAACTCCGAAGGGCGAACGAAGGGAGTAATCTCATAACGGTTATTTTTAAAATTCTGTCAATGCAGTGCTATGAGATTGCTTCGCAACCTACGGTTGCTCGCAATGACAGAATCCACCTTATGAATTAAAAATCGGTCTGGGATTTAAAGCGCGATTTTAGGATCTCTAGTTAGTAATTTCGCAAAGCGCCTTTTACCCACCTTAAGGACAACCGGAGAATCAAGGAAGAGGGTATGTTCTATATCTTCGACTTTCTCACCATCCAGACTTACCGCACCCTGCTTGATGAGACGTCTCGCGTCAGTCTTAGACGAAGCTAGATCATTGGCAGCGATTACGTCCACCAGTTTGGTTCCGGAAGCAACTTTGATCTCAGGCATCTCCTCTGGCACGCCACCTTCGGAGAAGACGCGACTAAAGGTCTGTTCGGCCTCGCGCGCGGCATCCTCTAAGTGATAGCGCGCAACCACCATCCTTGCCATCTCGGCCTTGAGATCGCGCGGGTTTTCTCCTGATTGCAGGCGACTGCGGATCCCTCGAAGTTTTGCCTCATCCGCGCATGCGGCCAGCTCGAAGTACTGTTCGATAAGGTCGTCCGGTATGGACATGAGCTTGCCGAACATCTCTGACGGCGGCTCCTCGATCCCGACGTAGTTGTTGTATGACTTTGACATCTTTGCCCCGCCTGAAAGCCCTTCAAGCAGCGGCATCATCATAATCACCTGCGCAGGTTGATCGAAGGAGCGCTGAAGCTCGCGCCCCACGATAAGGTTGAGCCGCTGATCGTAGCCCCCCAGCTCCACGTCAGCCTTTACCGCCACCGAGTCGTAGCCCTGGAAGATGGGATACAAAAGCTCGTGAATGAATACAGGATCGCCCGCATCAAGCCTGTTTGAAAAATCCTCGCGCTGAAGGATCTGGGAGACCGTGTATTTACCCAACAGTTCAAGCACCCCTCGTGTACCCAGAGCCTCGCTCCACTCCGAGTTGTAGCGAATCTCGGTGCGTTCGGGATCGAGTATGCGAAAGAGCTGGCGTTCGTAGCGGGCCACGTTCGCCTCAACCTCTTCGCGGGTAAGCTGAGGACGTGTCTTGGATTGGCCCGAAGGATCGCCTATCATCGCGGTGAAGTCTCCGACTATGAGAACCGCGGTGTGTCCTTGGTCCTGGAAATCCTTCAGCTTGCGCAGAGGCACAGCAAAGCCGAGGTGGATCTCGGGCCCGGTCGCGTCTATCCCCAGCTTGACGCGAAGCGGACGAGCATCCTTTTGGGACGCATTGAGCTTCGCACGAAGCTCTTCCTCCGTCACGCACTCCTGAACCCCCCTCATCAGCTTGGAGATTGCTTCGTCGATATCGGCCATGATTATAGCTTGAAGTCCCCGAAGTTCTCCGGATCGGTATCCTTTAGCCTTTCCTTAAGCTCGTCAAGCTTTGCCTGCTCGTCTTCGGCAATCTCCTTGGCCTGGGCGTCCATAAGGGCATCGTCAACAAAAATCGGCGCCCTCATGTGAACTGCAATAGCTACCGAGTCGGACGGCCGTGCGTCTATTGAGATCAAAGCCCCGTCGCGTGAGAGCACCAGGTTAGCGAAGTAGGTGTTGTTCTTCATCTTGTTGATAATGACCCGCTCCACATTGGCCCCCAACGCCTCCACAATTCGTTTGATAACGTCAAGGGTAAGTGGACGTTCAAAAGGCTCGCCTCGAACGGCATAGGTAATGGCAGACGCCTCGACAGGCCCGACCCAGATGGGCAGCACGCGGTTACCTTCACGTTCACGCAACAAAAGCACCGGCGTGTTGTTCAAATCCAGTGAGACCCCATGCACCTCCACCTCAATCACACTATCCCTCCTTGAGTGTCTCGGGTGGGTCCTCTACCTGGACAGACTCCTTCTCACCGGTTGACTCTGAACCCCGGTGAGCGGGCTCTCCCTCTGGAACAATCCAAACCTTGACGGTAGCGGTCACATCCTCAAAGAGGCGAATCTTCACCTCGTGAGCACCGGCCTCTTTGAGGGGATAATCAAGCATGACCTGATGGTGATCAAAGTAGACCCCCTTCTCCCGGAAGCCTTCTGCGATTTGCTTTGCGGTAATTGAACCGTAGGCCTTACCTGTCTCCCCAAAGGCAAGGGTAAACTTCACATGCTCCCCATCGAGCTTTGCGCGAAGCTCCTCCGCAGAGGCGCGCTGTTTGTCTATCCTGACGCAAGTCTGACGCATCACCTCCTTAAAATGACGCCTGTTGGCATCACTCGCACGCAGAGCAAGTTTCTTCGGGATCAAATAATTGCAAGCGTAACCGTCTTTGACCCCAACTATCTCTCCTCGCCTACCGAGCTTAGCTACGTCCTGGGTAAGAATTACTTCCATAACGCCTTCCTGCTACTTCGCTACGTAAGGGAGAATCCCCAGGTTACGGGCCTGCTTGATCGCTTTGATCAACTTACGTTGATGGCGAGCGCACAGACCCGTGCTACGACGACCGAGCACTTTGCCTTTGTCGGTCAGGAAGGCAGAAAGATAGGCGGCAAAGGGAGATATCTCGTCCATCTTCTCTACACAGAAACGACACTCTCTTTGGCGTCTCATCATTCTCACAGTACTCCTTTATCTCTTAGAACTATCAGTTTACTCTCCTTCAGGTAGTTGTCAACTCGCGAACGGGTCTCCCTCTCCCTCGCTGTTATCGGAATCACCAGAACCTGTCTCCGTCGAAGCCTCGCCCGGACCCGGAGTGGGTGCCTTATCGAGAAACTGCAAGCGTCGGGAGACGATCTCTACCACGTAACGTCTGCTGCCATCCTGGGTCTCGTAAGAACGGGACTTGAGGGTTCCTTCGACAAGAACGGCAGAGCCCTTCCGCAAACGTTCTCCGGCCATCTCCGCCATGCGATCCCAGACAACTATGTTGAAGAAGCTCGTTTCCTCCTTGAATCCGCTTGCCTCACGGTCGCGGTAGTAGCGCGAGACAGCGATACGGAACGAGCAAACGGCCGTTCCTTTAGGGGTGTATCGCAGCTCTGGATCGGCCACGAGCCGACCCGACACTATGACCAGGTTAAGATTGGGCAGTTTTAAATCAGCCATTTTCTACCCCTCCTGGGAAGACCCCTCTTCTTTTTGACCCGGAGCGGCACTCAGATACATCTGGCGCAGCAGACGTTCGTCGTGACGGATCTCTTCCTTCAGCTTAGCAATCAAGCCAGGCTCTGCATCAAAGGCCACTCTCCAGAAACGCGTACGAGGATGCTTCTTAACAACATGCGCCATATCGCGCATATCTGCTTCCAGCTCCTTGACGTTGGTAGCCTTACCGCGCTTGAGCAGCTTGTGGAACATCTCGCAGAAATCTTCTAAAGCCTTGTCTTCAAGATCCGGGTCAAGTATTAATACGGCCTGATAGCGTCTCAACGATCCTCCTATCTGAATTTAACAAGCAGGACGTCCTGATCCTGCACTATGTAATCCTTTCCTTCGACCTTCAACTTTCCTGATGCCGAGGCTTCTCTCCAGGAACCGGCCTCGATTAAATCACTCGCACCAACAACCTCGGCCTTTATAAACCCCTCTGCTATATCGGTATGAATCTTTGCCGCGGCTTCGTGCACTGTGGAACCTTCAGTGATCAGCCATGCGCGAACCTCGGAACCCTTGATGGTGTAGAAACGTATAAGTCCAAGAACCCTGCGGGCCTCTTCCACGAGACCGCCCACTCCCCTGCTGTCTACAGCGATCCCCCGACGCAGCTCCTCACGCTCACCCGGATCAAACCCCTCAAGACCTTCCTCTAATTCAACTGAAAGCCGGTAGGCGCCACTAAGTTCCACCGAAGAGCACCTATCCGGGAGGTTCAGCACATCGATACGGGGACGAGAAATGAGTAAACCACATGACTTCAAGCACAGCGTCTCATCGTCGGTGTAGGAACCGTTCAGGCTGAAGGCAGCTTTGGAGATAAGCAACCGGTAGCGCTCTAAAAGATTAACCTCATCGCGAGCCTGGGGCTTTTTGCGCTTCTCGGCAAGCCTTCGCTCAACGATCTCCAGATCGGCAAGGGCAAGCTCTGAGAGGACAATCTCGGCATCGCGGCGAGGATCAACGGTGTCGAAAACATGGGGAATGTTTTTGTCGGCAAATCCCCTGATTACGTGGAGCACGAGATCTACGTCGCGGATATGTCCGAGGAAGCGGTTGCCCAAACCTTCCCCTTTGTGCGCGTCTTTGATAAGACCCGCGATATCAATTACCTCTATCTGAGCAAGGGTCAGCTTTTGAGGGGAAAGCATCCGGCCCAGGCGATCCAAAGTAGGATCTGCGAGGACCGCCATGCCGTGATTGGCGTCAATGGTTGTAAATGGATAGGTCTCGACCGCCGCACCGGCCTTGGTAAGGAGATTAAACAGCGACGACTTGCCAACGTTGGGCAGTCCGACGATGCCTATCCTCATGTCGGATTGACCTTATTCATGGCGATATCAATCCCTTCACTCGTTGCCAGTAGAACTGCATCACGCGCACGTTCGATCATTCCAGGAAGCTCGGCAAGCTCGGTTTTGGAAAAGGGTGAAAGCACGTACTCGGAGAGATCAGCTCCCGCAGGCCTCGGACCGATGCCGATACGCAGCCTTGGGAAATCCTCGCCTCCAAGATGATCCCGGATAGAGTCAAGTCCATTGTGACCGCTAGTACCCCCACTCTTCCGAAGTCTCAGTTGACCCCACTCAAGGTCAACATCATCGACCACGACCAGGAAATCATCGCTGCACTTTTCCAAAACGTCTTTGACCACCTGTCCGGAGCGGTTCATGTAGGATAGCGGTTTTACCAACCAGAGCTCCTGCAAGCGGTATTTCCCTTCTACAACAAGGGCCTGGTCATGGGGCCGAAATCGCCAGCCAAGCTCAAGGGCAAGGGCGTCCGCAACCATAAACCCAAGGTTGTGACGAGTAAAGAGATACTCATCCCCAGGATTCCCAAGACCAAATACAATCACTCCTTGCCCTCGGTCTCCTTTGCACCTGCTTCGCCTTCTGGCACAGCGGCTTCTTCTCCCTCAGCGCCTTCCTCGGCCTCGCCTTCCTCCTCAGCGGCGACCTCCTCAACACGACGAGGAGAGGCGATGGTCACGATCACAGCCTGAGAAGGATCAAGTACTTCGATACCCTCCTCGAACTTAAGGTCTCGTACCCTGATTGCTTCACCCAACTCAAGGTGGTTTATGTCGATATCCACATTCAAGGGGAGTTTCTCAACCGGCCCGCGGACATCAACCTCGTAGCGGATGTGATCGAGAATACCACCCATCTTGAGTCCTTCCGGGGTGCCCTGGATTATGATCGGTATCTTGACGTGCAAAACCTCACCAGTATGAATCTTCTGGAAGTCTATGTTCAAGAACTCATCGGTCAGGGGATGTCTCTGAATCGCCTTTATAGCCGCACGGAAGGCGTCACCCTGAGGAGGCACGAGCTTGGTTATCATGAGCTTGCCTCGAAGGTGCGAGATAAGGTTTTTGAACTCTTCGTCGTCTACGGTGATGGAATAACTCTTCTCACCCCTTCCGTAGACCACCGCGGGAATCTTACCGCTCTTGCGTAACTTACGCGTGACAGACTTTCCAGTACCCTCTCTTGCCTCAAAATGTAGTGCATTCTTTGCCATTGTTCTCCTTTTATTACTTCAAACTCTTAAATGAATAGTGAACTCACCGATTCACCGTTATGTATGCGGCATATCGCTTCGGCCAAAAGCTTCGCCACCGAAAGGACTTGAAATTTATCATCCTTCAACCTATCACGAACCGGAAGTGAATCGGTAATCACTATCTCCTCAATAGGAGAGGCAGAAAGCCTGGCTATAGCCTCTGCGGCAAATACACCGTGCGTTGCCGCTACCCTCACCTCGCGCGCACCACGCTCAATGAGAAGCCCAGTGGCTTTAATCAAGGTAGTACCGGTACTTATAAGATCGTCCAGCAGCAGACATATCTTACCTTGCACATCGCCCACCAGGTTAAGCGCCTCTGGTTGATCTTTTTTCTCCCTGCGCTTATCCACAATAGCCATAGGCAAACCACCCATGCGCTTGGCATAGCCCCGGGCACGTCTGGCACCTCCTGCATCCGGAGAAACCACCATGTAACCGGAAAGGTCACGCTTTCCGAAGAACTCTGCGAATACGGGCGTAGCGTAGAGGTGATCGACCGGTATATCGAAAAACCCCTGTATCTGTTCTGCGTGTAAGTCGAGGCTCAGCACACGGTTAGCACCTGCCTGAGTCAGGAGATCAGCAATCAGCTTGGCGCTGATAGGTACACGAGGCTCATCCTTCTTGTCCTGGCGGGCATATCCGTAGTAGGGAATCACCGCGGTGATCCGTGCCGCTGATGCTCGCTTGGCCGCATCAAGCATCAATAAAAGCTCCATCAGGTTCTCCGCCGGCGCATGGGTGGATTGGATAATGAACACGTCAACACCACGAACGTTCTCTTCTATCTTCACCCTTATCTCGCCGTCCGAAAAACGATCAATGGTAGCCTTACCCAACGGAACACCCAGTTCCTTGCAGATGGATTCGGCCAGCACGGGGATAGAATTCCCCGAGAATACTTTTATCTCATCACGTACCACGTCGCTCCTTTTCAAACTGGGGCGCAGGGAGTCGAACCCCGATTAGAGGAACCAAAATCCTCCGTCCTGCCATTAGACGACGCCCCAACGCTCAAGTGTTCTTACACGAAACAAACGTCCGCGTGTTCCCGCAGGAAGTTCAAACTCCACATCAGGCCCAACCACGACAAACAAAGCAGACCCTGATCCCGAAAGCCCTGCAACCCACGCACCCTTTGAGTTAAACCACTCCACCATCCGCTCAAGCTCCGGGTAGCACCGATAAACCACCTCTTCAAAAGAGTTATAAAGCCATTGCGAGGCTTCGTGGTAGCGACGCTCGCTAAGCGCCTTAAATAGAAGTCTACACGGCTTGGAGCCATTTGTCAACCGCTTAAGCTGCTTATAAGCCCAAGTGGTTGAAACACCGAACCCAGGGGAGTAGATCACAAGATCAAACGAAGGAACCTTCCGTGGTTTTATCCTCTCGCCGCGCCCGGTCACCAGGCAGGGACGGGGATCAAGAAAAAAGGAGCAGTCCATCCCCAGCTCTATCGCGAGCGAACGAAGTTCATCGCCAGAAAGACGTGTATTAAAAAGCCTATCCAATCCAATGAGCGTTGCCGCCGCATCCGATGAACCTCCACCCAATCCATGACTCACAGGTATTTCTTTCTCCAACTCGATCCTTACCCCGGAACGAACACCCGTATACGTAAAGTAAAGATCGGCTGCAAGCCAAACAAGATTCTTGGAATCGGATGGAACGTGCGGTATGTCACACGAAAGCTCTATGCCACGCTCACGAACCTCAAAGCTCAACCGATCGAAAAGGCTTACCGGGAAGAACAGCGAACGTAACTCGTGATAGCCGTCCGAGCGACGCCGTTCGACCCACAGACCGATATTTACCTTAGCCGGTGTTCTTAAGGTAAGCACGAAGTGCCTCCTGCCATGATCTTAAGGTATGCCCGAAGGATTCTTCGTATTTCCTGCATGAGAGCACCGATTGTCTGGGTCGGGGTGCGATGAAACCGATCTCGGCACCTGTGGAAGGTATGGGTTCAACCCTGCTTCCAAAAACTCGAATGATCTCTTTTCCCATCTCGAAACGCGTACAGTCCCCATTGTTGGTAAGGTGAAAGATACCGATGACACCTGATCGGGCGATTTCGTAGATAGGCGCAAGCAAATCCGGTATGTAGCCAGGCGAACCTTGGTGATCTGTAGTAAGCTTAGGGGAACTCCCTTGATCAATCTCTTCCTTAACAAAGGACACGAAGTCATCCTTAACCCCGAATAACCAGGCAACCCTTATGATTGCGTAATTCTCGACAAGTGAGCTGACCGCGCGTTCAGCAGCAAGTTTTGTCTTGCCGTAGACACTCAGGGGATTGGGGGAATCCAGCTCAATATACGGCGAGGATTTTTGGCCGTCAAAAACGTAGTCCGTGCTGAAATGGATAAGCCGGGCCTTGAGCGCAGCCGCCGCCTCGGCCAGGTTGCGTGTAGCTTCCAGGTTATCGCGCCATGCACGCCCGGGGTCACGTTCGCAGCAGTCCACATCAGTCATAGCCGCAGTGTGAAATATAAGATCGGGACGAAACGCGGCAAGGTGTTTACTCACCTCAGCCTTCTCGGAAAGATCAAGCCCCTTCCTGGATACCGCCCTAACCTCACCTTCCCTCGATGAAAGGAACTCAAAAAGTGATGCACCAAGCCTACCGCAAGCGCCTGTAACCAAAATACCGCCCATACCGAAGTCTAATCGCCAAAAGGGGTTGTGTCAAGAATCCCTACAAGAGGGCTTGACAATTTAATCCATAGCGTTATAATAAGAATTGTGAACAGGCTGAATACTACGGTGCGTTACGCTGTTCGAGCTACGCTTCTTTTGGCGCAACACGCCGATCGTCCTATTTCTATCAAGGCAATCTCTGAGGCAGAGGATCTATCCATCAAGTATCTCGAGCAGCTGTTTCTTAAGTTACGCAAAGCCGGGCTTGTACGAAGCGTACGAGGCATGCACGGCGGCTATTTCCTGGCCAGGTCTCCGGAGAAGATCACAATCGGCGACGTCATTCGTTCGGTTCAAGCCGACGGGATTTATGCCGCTCCGTGTACCAAACGCAAGGCCCGTTGCGAACGCCATAGTAAGTGCAAGGCCACTAACTACTGGAGCAAACTCCAGAAACTCCTTGATGATTTCTTCAACAATACCACCCTTGCCAGCTTTCAGGAATGAGATTCCTCGCTATCCATACCAGCTTCTCAAACAGGATGGATGCACAGCGTGTGTCGCGTATCCTTATTGAAGAAAAACTAGCGGCATGTGCTAACATATTAACGGCCCGTTCGATATACCACTGACACGAAAGAATCGAGGACGAAAACGAGGTGTTCGTAATCTTAAAGACCGACGAAGACACCTATCCGGCACTGGAGAGGCGGATTTTAGAGCTGCATCCATATGAGGTGCCCATGATTACAGTTACATCTATCCGTGCCGGATCAAAAAGTTACCTTGCATGGCTCTCCAAGGCCTTGCAAAGGAGGAATAAATGGTAACCAAAGCCCAGGTGCGTGAAGCCCTGAAGAAGGTGATAGATCCTGAGATAGGAATCAACATCGTTGATCTTGGCCTGATCTACGACGTTCAGGTGGAGAATGATGTGCCTCACGTCAGTATGACGCTTACGGTTCCCGGTTGCCCTTTGGCAAACATGCTTACCCGGCAAGCCGAGCAGGCGGTGCGAGCAGTGGAAGGGGTGAGGGACGTTAAGCTTGAACTTACCTGGGACCCACCATGGAACCCCAAGATGATGAGTGAGGATGCAAAGCGCAAGCTGGGCTGGGGCGAATAATTAAAACACCCCACGAGATTACTTCTTGCTCTCGCGGGAACCCCGAATTAAATGCTCCTTTTGACCAGAGGTCAAAAGATCGCAAAGCACCCCGTCGTCGCGACCGTCCGCCTCGTTCAGAGGCGGGGAAGGGTGGCGATCTATTCCCGAAGGGAATGTACCTTATTATCCTCCCCCTTGATGGGGGAGGGTTATGGTGGGGGTGAAACTTACAGTCTCCCCTTCCCCTCTATCCCCTCCCACCAGGGGAGGGGGTTATTTGATCAAGACGACTTTCTGTGCCGACGACTTACCACCACTCGGCACGATGAAGTAAACCCCAGGCCCGTAACACCCGTAACACTCGCCCCAGGTGATGGTGCCTTGCGTTAGGTCTGAGTGCAGTTCATCCACCTTGCGGCCCGAGGCGTCAAAGACAAAAGCGTGGAAGCCCTCGGGACGATCCGCGTAACGCAGAACGATCTGTGGGCCGATTGAGGTAACTACCTCCCAGTCGGTGTAGTGTGTTACGGGCGGCTGCTCGGCTACCCCTACGCCCATGTCCCAGTCGG
>DAOVCF010000130.1 GCA_030670165.1 Candidatus Stahliibacteriota bacterium
TTCCGACAACTCGGAAGGCGGTCTGGTGGGCAGCGCTGGTGGCTGGGGTGTCATCAACTACTCCACCGGCAGTTTCACCGTTACCTTTGCCGCAGCACCTACGACCGGTACGGATAATATCACGGCAGACTACACCGGCGATCTTGACGGCACCGAGGTTCCCCGTGCGATTCTGGCACGCGATACCAACGCATCCGAGGAAGATGTCAATACGGTGGCCTACTTCCACGGCGAGTTCAACGAGGACAAGCTCGACTGGAACGATGCCAGCGATCCCCAGATCGCTGATGCAAAGCGCAGACTCGCCGAGCACGGAATCTACGTAAAGAAGATCGGTTAGGAGGTTAAGATGACTGATCTATTTCACTGGCGTACACTGACCACCGCCATCAACGAGATACCTGCCGCACCATCGTTCCTTACCGATAAGGTCTTCAAGACTAAGGTCCAGGCTTTGGCCGAGGAGATAGACGTTGACGTGGTTGTGGGCGGGAAACGCTTGGCTCCGTTCGTCTCGCCGGTCGAGGGCGGCATCGTCGTAGCAGAACTCGCACGCAAGATGCAGTCTGTAAAAGCGCCGCGCCTTCGCCCAAAGAAGGTGCTGGCCGCAAACGACCTTTTATCGGTTCGCTCGCCCGGAACCGCACTCTACCTCGGAGAAGGCGGGGTAGACGAATACAAGAACCAGCGTATCGGTGTTGAACTTGCCGATCTAAAGAACATGATCGTGCGCACCACCGAGTGGATGGCCTCCCAGAGCCTTCAAGGCAAGCTTACCGTGAGTCAGGAGAACATTTCCTTCGAGATAGACTACCTTCTGCCCGAGAGCCACAAGCCCGTCCTTACCTCGGGCAACTACTGGGACGAGGAGACCTCCGATCCTGTGCAGGACATCCTGACCTGGAAGCGGCTCATCTCATCGGACACCGGCTATACGGCAGACGTTGCCATCGCCGGAACCGACGCGGTGGATGCCCTGCTGGGTCACACCAAGGTGCGCGAGATTCTGAACTACCGAAACTTCAACGTTGGCGAGATCTCGGTTGGGCGTTCCAACTACATAGGCAGGCTGGTGGGCGTTGACATCTACGAGTACGACGCCACCTACATCGACTCGGCTGGCGCAAGCCAGAACTTCATCGATCCGAAATCATTCATCATGGTGGCCTCCGATGGCCCGTTCCGCATGCACTACGCCCTGGTCTACGATCTGGACAATCAGGTGGCTGTGGCACAGCCCTTCTTTGCAAAGAGCTGGACAGAGGCCGACCCATCCATGCTGTGGGTGCTGGCCGAGTCCCGTCCCCTGCCGGTTCCTCACTGGCCCGAGTGCATCGTCTACTGTGCAACGGTAATCAAACCTGTATAGTGATGGCCGGCAGGAGAACTCAAAGTAAAGGCTCGGTGCGAACCGTAAAGGTCCGCTTCCTGCGGCCGGTGAAGATGGTCGGGAGCTGGCATCTTGCAGGCGAAGGGATCGTTCTTTCCGCAAAGATCGCGCAGGAGTTCCTCAGACGAGGGCTCGTTGAGAAGCTGAAAGATTCTAGTGGGGGATAAAATGAGATATCTCACAGTAGACGAAGTCAAGGCAGCGGTACCCGCAGACGTTCTGGCGCGGCTTACGGACGACGACGTATCCCATTCCATCACCGAGAAGGTCATAGACGATGCCAAGATCGAGACCGCGATAGGCTGGGCCGAGGCGTACGTTGATGCACAGCTTGCCAAACGCTACATCGTTCCTTTGGACCTTACGGCGATTCAATCCGAAGGCGCACGCGATCTCGTAAAGGAAGCCTCGCTTCAGATGACCGTATACCGGCTCTACGCCCGTGTTGAGCAGGAAGGCGTGGCCAAGGACAAGCGAGAGCTTGCCGATAGAACCCTTACCGATCTCGCCTCGGGCAAGATAGAACTTCCCGGAGCCGAGCAGCGCGCCCGCGAACGCATCAGATACAGGGCGCCGAAACCGCGCTTCTCGGTCAACAAAGAGGATTAAGATGCTCCTTTTTTTCTTCGGGAAAAAGATCGCAGGCGAGCAAGCGGCCAACAGCCTTCGGCTAACGGCTATGGGAGTGGATAGCATAAACGAGAGAGTCCGTTCGGGGTCCCCGCAAGAGCGTGAAGCGGTCTTGTGGGGTGAATGTCCGGGGTCCCCAAGGCGGAGCGAACGACCGAAGGTCGTGAACGTCGCCCCCTACGAAACTCTTTACTTCAGCGACCGACGGTCGTCTGCGAACTTTTCGCCGAAGGCGAAAAGGAGCACAAAATGAGTCTTCCCTACGGACCGATAATGCGGGGCCTTCGAGTCTCCTGGTGCTACGACCGGGTGGAGGAAGGCCTGACCGCGCTGGAAAACCCATTCCAGGCGATGGTGTTCGCACAGGGTTCGCGGGTGATCGGTCGCGAGAGGCTCGATCCCAGGGTCGCCACCCTTTCCCAGGGACCAACCGCGTTGCTGCACGTGAGTTCGATAACCCTGTCCAATGCCCGCGGCTACGGCGGTCCTGAGGTGATCTATTGCAACGGCAACGATGCTATCACCCATACCGGAACCGGCACCGAAGAGGTTTCACTCACCGGCACACACTCCGGCAACAACCGCTACGTTCTGGAGATTACCGAATCGGGTACTGTAGGAACCGACGGCTCCTACGAACTCAGAAAGATGCCTTGGACAGGCTCGGATTGGGGGACGGAGGTTCCCGTTTCCTCCGGTTCCATCCCAACCACCGGCATAATAGACGTGGAGAACGGCACGGCATTCAAGTTTCTCACCCAGGGATCCGAGGTGGTTGCTGGCGACACCTACTCATGGGAGACCGAGGCATACAGGGTGACCAACCAGCAGATTCGCGACGCTACTGTACTCATAACCGCCTATATCTACGCCCAGACCGAGGAGGAGGTGATCGGCTCCGGCGGGTATCTTGATCAGCTGATGCTTCTTTTTCACCGCAAGAAGCTTGCCGCCGAGCTCTACGACGGCCACTGCGAGGAGGTCACCGAGGAGATGAACGGGATGAGCGTTACCCCGGAGATCGAAGGAGAGCAGACCACCTACCGCATAACCGTATCTCTGCGTTACTCGGGCAAGGTATTCATGGCCGAGGTCTCGCCGCTGGTGACCAGATTTGAACACGATGAGCCGGAGATAACATGGCCTTGAGGCCAGGGATGAGATTAATCAAAAAAGGAGGAAGAGTTATGTCTACAGAAGATCGCTACTCAGTGGCCGAGTTCGCAAGACGCTACAAGCTTGTCCCGGACCAGGTCCCTGCGTTCTGCGAACTGCACGGGGTTTTGCCGGATGAGGTCGTAACCCGCGAGGAGTTCAAGGGGATGCTTGAATGCTTCAACGCCTCTGCGGGTCCTTCGGATGCCCCGACTTCAACCGAGCCTCCACCGGAGGCTAAGGAGGAAAAAGTGAGCAAGGAAAAGAAACAGCCCCTCAGCCGGTGGGCGCAAGAGCGAAAGCTGACGCGCCCGCGCGTAGCAGTGCTCAAAAACGCCATGGGCTGGGACGAGCGGTCAAAGATCACCAAGGCGGAACTACAGGCCGCAATCAACAAACACCTTTTCAACAAGGAGTAACGGATGCCTATAAAAGATTTACCCGGCTACTATCCTACCATCAAGGAAGGCGGGCTCGGCGTTCTGCCGCCTTCGCTGGCCGGACTGTTCTGCCTTACAGGAACGTCAGAACAAGGCACTACGAACGTTAAGTTCGCGGGCGACGTAGGCGACGTTCTGGATGAATACGGCTATGGAATCCTTACCGCGCATGTCTACGATGCGTTTTGCGCCGGTGCAAGCCAGATAGGTATCGTTCGCGCGACCGCGGCCAAGGTTGAAATCGACATCACCATACCGGAGCAAAAGATTTACGGAGACCCGACTGGCGGGGGTAAGGCAGTAGTCGCTGTCGGCTACGTTTCCCCGCACACTCAGGTCGGCTACAACCGCCGCTACAGACTCCGCATCGTCAAGGGCGGCTCGTTTACTACCGCCACCTATCAGGTCTCGGCAAACGATGGTCTTACCTGGAGCGCAGAAAAGAGCTTCGCAATTACTACCCCAGGGCCGCCGACGAAAAAGTCTATGCTCGAACTGGACAACGGCACGTACATCGAGTTTGCCGAAGACACTACCCCTGCCGATAGCTTCGTTGCCGGTGACGAATACCGCTGGTGGTGCTACGAGCCGCGCGCTACGCTCGATGAGATAATCACCGCGTGCGAAAAAGCCGCCGCATGGAAGGATCCTACATCGGGAATGGGCTTCGAATACGTCTACGTTTCCAATCTGCCCGCCGAGATTTGGGCTACGCGCGACCAAACGACCATTACCAACTTCTGGACAGCGCTCATTACCATCGCCGAGAACCTGTGGACCGATGAACAGCGTCCCATCTTCTTCATCTGCAACGCCCCGTCCATGCTGCCTTTGAAGGATGCCGACGCGCTCGAAGAGGTTGACGACTGGATAGATCTTCTCGTTGCCTGCGCCGGAGCCAAGAACTCGGCCCGGCTCGTCGTAAACGCTGGCCAGGCCTCGCTTACCGATACGCGCGGCAATCTGCAACTCCGCATGGCTGGCGGCTCTGCTGCAGGGCTCGTCTCCAAGGCGGATCTGCACCATTCCATCGGCTGGGTGCGCTACATGGCCATCTCCAACTCGCTCGCCATCTATCCTTCAAAGCCTCCATTCGCGATTACGGGCGAAGCGCTCGGCGCTGGCGATGATATCGAAAAGAACTTTACGGGATTCCTGGCCAAAGCGCCAGTTTTGCCCTGGTCGGTCGTAATCACCTCGGACGATACCGAGCCAGAGGAGTTCGTGGATGGCGGAGACGAGATCCTCTATGATTCTACTTCTGGAGCGGTCGCAGGTTGGGTACGATACGCGACCGGTGAGTATTCGGTAACCTTTGCTGTGGCTCCGGCAACGGGTAAAACCGTTTCCGCAGACTACTTCTACGTTACCAATGCCGTAATGGGTCCCTCGAACGTTGCCCGGCTCAACGACGCACGGTATCTGAGCTTCCGCCACTTCATCGGATACGGCATCAGGTTTACCGACGACTGGACAAGGGCTTCGCCAACCTCGGATTACTACTGCATCCGCTTCCGCAGGATAATGGACGAGTCCGTGCGCCAGGTAGGCGTAGCGAACATGCCCTACGTCAACTCGCCAGGTATCAGCGAGAAGGACATGGGCGCCTACAAGGCCGACCTCTCCCGTCCCCTGGAGGCGATGAAGATCACCGAGGAAGACACCGATAAGCCGATCATGAATTACGTCATGACGCTCACCCCGGACGCAAATATCTGGTCCAACGGGATCGTGCACTGCAAGGTGGAGATCGTACCCACGCCTACCAAAAAGAAGCTGGTAGCCACGTTCCAGTTGACGACCGGCGTCAAGGAATAGGAGGCCGAAAATGGCAGATAGCATTCTTATCAACGGAAAGATCCACGACTGGACAGACGTGGCCATCCAGCTGGGCGGTGAGCCCTATACCGGGATCACCTCGATCAACTGGTCGGCAAAAAAGGAAAAGGAGCTTCAGTACGCTGCCGGTTCAGCCCCGCACGGGATTGGCTACGGCCACCGCTCCTATACCTGCGATTTCACCCTGACCCGGGAAGCTTCCGAAGAGTTCGAAACCATTGCCAATGCGGTGGGAAAGGATGCCCTGGACTACGCACCGTTCCTTATAACCGTGGCTTATGCCGACAAGAAAGCGGACGCAGCCGGTCTCATCACTCAGGTGTGGAACGTGATGAAGCGCATCGAGAT
>DAOVCF010000078.1 GCA_030670165.1 Candidatus Stahliibacteriota bacterium
GTAGCGTTCGCTTACCGTCTCAGTGTAGGCGGCGCGTAGTTCTGCTGATTCTATCTTGCTTCGCGAACGCTCAAAGATATCGATGGATTTCTGGAAGTAGACAATCGCGGAATCATACTCCCCCTGATAGCGATATACGTATCCGATGTTGTGGTATACGGCTCCTGTGTGAGGGTGCTGCGTCCCAAGTGTCTGTATGCGGACGGCGAGAGCCTCCCGGTAGTTGCGAAGGGCCTCATCGTAGCGCCCCAGCTCTTCGTAGACGTTGCCGATCTTGTTGTAGCTTGAGGCAACATCCGGATGCCGCTCTCCAACCGTTTGCCGAAAGATCCCAAGCGCTTTTTGGTGGCTCTCAAGGGAGCCCTCGAAATCCCCGAGTTCCTGATGGGCGCGAGCGATATTGTAGTAGCTCACCGCTACGTCCGGATGATCAGGACCCAGGATATCCGATCGGATTTCCAGCGCCTTTCGGTAATTTTCACGCGCCTCTTCGAACTTCCCAAGGTTGAAGTAGACGTTGGCGATGTTGTCCTGGGTTGCCGCCACCGCAGTATGATTACTGCCCAAAGCCCCTACAAGGATTGCAAACGCCGCGTTGAGATTTTTCAGCGCCTTTGTATAATCCCCAAGCTGGTCGTAGACGTTCCCGATGTTGTGGTAGCACAAAGCGACGGAAGGATGGTCAGGTCCCAGGGCCTTAAGCTGGATGGCAAGCGCACGCTCGTAGCTCTCAAGCGCCTTCTGATACTCACCCAGCTCTCCGTAGACTATCGCGATGTTGTTGCAGGCGCCCGCGAGGTAGGGATGATCCGGTCCAAGTACCTTGGAGAAGATAACGATGGCCCTGGTGTGATTTGTCAGTGCTTCTTCGTAGACACCGAGGCTGCGATAAACCTCACCGATGTTTGCGTAGCTTTTAGCAACCTCCGGGTGATCCGGACCGAGTCCTTCATGTTGTATGGTGAGTGCCCGATCATGACTCAGAAGCGCTTGATCGTAAAGGCCAAGATCCAGATAAACTATCCCTAAGTTGTTGTAGGTTGATGCCACCTCGGGATGCTTCGGACCCAGCGTCTCAAGCTGTATCTTTAGTGCAAGCTTATGATTTTCCAAAGCGAGTTCATATGCTCCAAGGTTGCGATAAGCTATTCCAATACTGCCGCAGGCCGCTGCCACGAAAGGATGCTCGGGTCCTAAAACCTTGCTCCAGATCGCAAGGGCGCGCTTGTGGTTTTCCAGGGCTTCTTCGTAGGAGCCCAGGTTCCCGTAAACGATCCCCAGGCTGTTGTAGGTCGAAGCTAGATCAAGATGATCCGGTCCAAGCGCTGCCAGCCGGATGCCAAGCGCCTTCTTGAAGTTCTGTAGCGCCAACGAATACTCGCCGATATTATCGTAAACTATGCCCAGGGTAGTATAGGATTTCGCCAGTATGGTATCTTCCTTTTCCAGACCCCGACTCCAAAGCGCAACGGCCTGATGGGTAAACGCTATCACGTGCTCAGGGCTTCCTCCTCGCAGGCACGCTTCGGCGGCTGCATTGAGCGCCGCGCACCAGCCGACGGTGTCAGCGAGCCCCTTGCGCAGCTCGATTTCCTGCTCAAAGGTGCTCGATGCATCCAGATACTCCCCGCTTTCAAGCAAACTTTTCCCCAGCGCTCTCAGGCTGTCGGCAAACGTCCGCAGAGAATCAGGGTCCTGGATCGGGTCTGCAACTTCGGCACTGCCGGCAATCATAGGGAAAAGCAAGCAAAGAATGAGAATTAATGGACGCAGGCGCGGTGGACGTCTCACCTGCGCTCCGAGACGAATCCGTTCCCTAAGAAGCAGGAACAAGAGAAACGCTTCATCGAGGTCCCAGCCCTTTTCTCTTCAGCCAATCGGGGAGGAGCCTTTCTGTAGGCGCAGGGCGTAGCCGATCTCATAATAAACCTCGTGTCTTTGATTCCGGTGTTTTCGAGATCCAGGGTGCGCGGAGCCGGTATCTCGGCGAGTTTTTTGATCACGGTTTGCCTCCTCTGTATCTTAATACCAATTGGCATCCATTGACAACCTGGGAAAAGATACTCACCCAACAGGACTTGTCAAGTGAGGCTAGGGCCTCCTCTTGGGTTCGGACTCGAAGCTATCCTTAATTTGCTCGAAGGAGACAGCCATTTTTCGATGGTAACCGTGGTACCCTCTCCAGTCTCAGTATGGATCTCCATACGGTCAGAGAGACGTTTTGCTCCGGGTAATCCTTTACCCATGGCTCTTACGGACGACCAGCCGTCTTTCATGGCAAGATCTACATCCTCGATCCCCGGTCCGTGATCGATGAAGCTTACGCGAATCCCGTGATGATTGTTAAGCTCCTCTATGTGAACTTCTCCTTCGCCTGCGTAGAGGAAGATGTTTCGGGCCAGTTCAGATACCGCGGTGCTTATCCGGGTCTGATCAACCAGCCCGAAACCTAACTCGCGAGCTGCTTCCTTCGCTGTGGTGCGTGCGCGGACGATGTCAGATTCCTCCCTAATCTGAACCACCGTCATCCGCTTCCTCTGCCAGAGCCTCCTCTGATGTTTGCCCTTCGGATGCCTTTTCTTCCAGTGTCTGCTGCAGCAGTTCGTAGCCTTCGTCAAGGTTTAGTGCGGTCCTTACGCCGCCTAAGGAAAGTCCGAGCTCGATCAGTGTGATGGCGACCGCAGGCTGCATACCTACGATTACTATCTCGGAGTCCAGTGTGGAGGCCATTCGGGCTGTGTCAGCTAAGATGCGCCCGATGAAGGAATCAACCATCTCTAAGGCCGAGATGTCAATCAGCACGCCCTTGGCCTGGGTCTGGGAGATTTGTTCGAGGATATCCTGCTGAAGCTGCTCGGCCATCCGGTCGTGCAGGTCGATCTGGATGGAAACGATAAGGAAATCCCTCAGCTTAAGGATAGGAATGGATGAGATCCCAAGCATGGTCAGGCTTTCCGCTCTTCAACCATCCTTATGTTCAGACTCCTGAAGGCCCACTTTAACCCTTCAGCCAGGGTGGATAAGGTCTCTACCCCTGAAAGATCCACTCCCAGATGCACCATGGTCTGCGCAACCTCCGGCCGGATGCCGGTGATAACGCACTCCGCACCAAGAAGCTGCACCGCGGCAACCGTCTTTAAGATGTGATTGGCTACAGCCGAGTCAACCGTAGGAACGCCGGTGATGTCCAGGATGGTCACCTTGGTCTGGGTGGTAGCGATATCCGTCAACAAAGCCTCGGTGAGTCTTTGCGAACGCCGGGTATCAAGGGTCCCGATAAGGGGCAGAACCAGCACCCGCTCCCATATCTTGATGATGGGTGTTGAGAGCTCCTCGATCGCCTTGCGCTGCTGCTCTATGAGGTTTAGCTTCTCCTCAAGCTCCTCGGCCTTCTTCGTGCTCTCGCGAACCTCCTCGCCCATATCGGAAATCAGGAGATTTATCCCGGTCTCTATTGCAGTAAGGGCATCCGCCTTCTCCATGTCGGTGTCGGTCTCAATCTGGACCCCGAAATCGCCGCACGCCGCCTGAGAAAGGACATCTTCTATCTTTTCGATTCGGCTTTCCAGATCGCCTATCCCTTTGCTTTTAGCCATACTTCACTCCTTCAGGTGAGGTGATTCCTTCGATTCCTTCTCTTTTTCGGCCTTCAGCCAGGCAAGGGCTTCTTCTTCTGTAGCGAAAAACTTGGAATCTTCAGTTTTTCCCATTGCCGCAATCACGATTTTGCCTAGCATCCGTACCGTTGGTTTGGCGCCGCACATGGCGATCTTGCTCAACTTGACAAGCGAAGCCGCTTCTCGCATCGCTTTACGGGTTTCCTTGCTGGGCATAACTTGGGCGTCTTCGAACATGGTAAGTAGAAGATAGCGCCGTTGCTCATCGGTAAATTCATTATTGACAACGTTCATGAGTCCTTTTGTGTCTTCGGGTTCGAATTTTTTGAGGATATCGGCACGCAGTATCCCGTTTTCCTCGTCGTACCAGGCTTTGTAGTTCATTTTTTCCTCCTCTAGTGATTTAAAGATTTCCTCGCGCATGAAAAGTGCGTATCTTGCTTGAATCCAATCAGGTTTAAGTCCGATTCAGTCACAGCAAGCATTACACTTCTCTATGCCCACACTACCCATACTTGTAAGCGGGGAATCTTTGGACATATTACTGTTATTCTTTCCTTTGTCAAGCCCATTTGATTAACTCATCCTGTTGATGTTCGGGCATCTCTAAATAATATTGTTTTATTGTATTTGTATAAAGAAATCAACTAAACGGAACGATTCGCAGTCTTATCGGCTATATTTCTCTATTTGGAAAATGACCTAAATGTTCACTTGACATAAGTAGTTTTTTGATTATAATAATCAAAGACTAAAAAAGTCGTTCTTTAGAGATAAAGAACAACTTACCCCACAGCGGGTGTTTCAATAAATGCTAACGGGCTTTACCGTTTCGAAAAGCCTGGAAACGTTAGCCAAAACTGCTTAATACGTTTGAGTATTAAGTAAGGAGGACCAAATGCCAAAAACCACAAACAAGTATGCAACAGATTCGGAGTTCGTCCGCAATCTGGAGCGCGACATCACCGCATTCATAAAAGCCGGCACCGAACAAACCGATACTGAGGACAAGTTCAACGCGCTGGCCCTTCTGTTGTTCGAGTATCAATACAATGCGAATGCACCCTATCAGAAATACTGCGCCAAGCGTGGCATCAAGCCCGGTGATATCGAGTCCTGGCAAGAGATTCCTGCAGTCCCCATGAGTGCTTTTAAAGAGATCCCGCTCTGTACCTTTCCGCCGGAAGAAGCTACTAGGATTTTTCGTAGTAGTGGAACCACCAATCCCGAGAAACGGTCGAAGATATATCTCAATGACACAGGACTGAAGCTTCTGGACACATCTTATATGTACTCCGTAGTAAACTACCTCTATCCTTCCGGTGAAAACCTTCACACCCTGTTCATGTCACCCCCTCCGCACTTGGTGCCGCCTGATTCGGTATTGATGTATGGATATTTGAAGATACTGGCAAACCACACTATCGGCGACATAGAGTACTTCATGGATGAAAAGGGCTTCAACTTAGAAGCCCTTGTAGCCAGATTGAGAAAGGCTGAAGAAACCGGTGAATCTGTGTTTGTGATCAGCGTAACCACAGGCTACCTCCATTTCTTCGATTATTGTCTGTCCAAGGGGATCTCCTTCAATCTCCCGGAAGGCAGCCGCCTGGGCGACGGCGGAGGCTACAAAGGCCGCTCCCGCGAGATAAGCAAGAAAGAGTTTTTCGAACTGGCCCAGAAAATGACGGGCGTGCCGCCCCACTGTCTCATAAACGGCTACAGCATGACTGAGCTACAGACAGCTTTCTGCGACAACGTGCTTTACAACCACGTCAATGGTATCAAAGAACCGCGCTACAAGTTAGGCCCCCCTTGGACAAGAAGTGTTGTGGTCGATCCTGAAACCTTACAACCTCTAACCAAAGGCGAAACCGGACTGCTTCGCCACTACTGTCTTGCGAACTTTAACACGGTGATGGCGGTGCAAACCGACGACCTGGGTTATCAGATCAAAGACGGCTTCGAGGTCGTGGGCAGAGCGAAAGGTGCCGAGGCACGCGGCTGCTCCATTGCCATGGATGAACTGATCAGCGCACAAGGAATGTAGCGGAGGGCAAGATGCCAGGGACAAAAACATCAATCCCGGCGTTCTTCCTGTCCGGCTTTACCGAGGCTGACATCGGGGAGTTCGTGACCCTTGAGTTCGGAACAGGTAAGGATCGCGTCAGGATGCGTTCGCCTGTCCTCACACCGTCTCTGCTGTCTAAAGTCATCGCTCAGCTTAAAGAGGCGCAGGAGCAATACCTATCCAAGCTCTCTGTCTATGAAATCATCGAAACCATAGATAAAGCCGTGGCTCTTTGGCGTGATTCAGCCTACCCTCCGCGCCGCAAGGCCGAAGCGCTACTTCCTCTCATCACCGGCTACTCCAGCCAGATGATTACCCAGACCCTGGATGAGATGGTACTCATGTTGCGGGGAGAAAACCTGAGGCTACTTCTTGAAGAGGAGTTAGGCGACCCTTTGTTTTTGGATCAGTTTCGCCCGCGACGCAAAAGCGAGGGGATGTGCAAGGTCTACGGGCCTCGCCTCACTACTGCCGTGTTTGCAGGCAACGTTCCAGGACTTCCTGTCGGAAACATCGTCTACGCTCTCTTAATGAAGTCGGCGATCCTAGGTAAGTCTGCTTCTGAGGAGCCTTTGTTCGCAGTTCTGTTCGCCCAGTCGCTGGCTGAGGTGGATCCTGAGCTGGCTCGCTCTGTCGCTATGGTTTGTTGGAAAGGCGGCGACGAGGAGATCGAAGACGTAGTTTTTAGCTCCTCCGACGCCGTGATCGTCTACGGCGGCGAACGATCGGTGAACGAGGTAAGAAAGCGGGTACCTTCGGGTACCCGCTTCATCGCCTACGGACACAAGCTCAGCTTCGGTGTCATAGGCCGTGAGCATCTGGTAGCGGACCGCGTCAGGCAAACGGCGGCACAGGCGGCGATTGACGCGTCGGTCTTCGACCAGCAGGGGTGCCTCTCTCCCCATGTCTTTTACGTTGAAGAAGGCGCAGAGATCGCACCCAAAGAGTTCGCAAAGCTGTTGGCTCAGGAGATGGATGTCTTTAACCGGGAGATCCCTCGCGGGAGGATATCGCCTGATGAATCTGCGGCTATCAATCAACTGCGCGGCTCCTATGAGTTCAGAGAACTTGAGGAGGATGATGTAGCCGTTCATGCGAGCTCGCAGGGCACCGACTGGACGGTTATCTACGAACGCGATCCTTCCTTTGTTCCTTCATGCCTGAATCGGACCATCCGCGTGAAACCGGTCAAGGACGTTAAAGACGTGGTTGACCTGATTAAGCCGGTGAAGGGTTACCTGCAGACGGTAGGCGCGGCTCTGTCAGATAAACGATTTCTTCTCATGGCAGATAAGATGGGTCAGCTGGGGGCGGATCGCATCTGCCCTCTGGGCAAGATGACCGCGCCATCTCTCACCTGGCACCACGATGGAAGATTCAATCTGCTCGATCTCTTGAGATGGACTGACATAGAGGAGGTCCTCGACAAAGGCTGACGGCGAGTAATTAAAACTGGAGGGCCAAGTACGTCCCCACGGGTTGAAAACGACTTCGTGGGGACTTTGTTTTCCGGTTCACCTCCTTTAGGGTTTAGCCTGCAGCTTGGTTGTTTCCTTCATGACGCCAGTCCTGTCAACTCCTCGCTTACCTTCCATAGTCGCTGCCATGTCTCGCGGTCATAGGAGGCCTTGGAGGAACGCTTGGGCCTTTGTTTTGAGAAGTACTTACCGGTGACGCCCTCCACCTCAGGTGAGGAGGCCAGATAGATGCTGGTTTGCGCACCCTCCTGGGGAGTGATCGCCAGGAAGTTACTAAATATCAACCGCCTGACTGTGATGAGAGGTCCGGTGACCTCATGCCCAAGGTTTGTGCTCACTAAACCTGGATCGAGTGCATTGACCGTGACGCCGGTTCCGGTAAGCCGCCGCGCCAGCTCATAGGAGAACATGAGAATGGCGAGCTTGGACTGGGCATATATTTGCATGGGGGGAAATTTTTGTTTGCCTTGCAGATCCTCGAAGTTTATCTTGTTAATCCAAGAGTGCGCAAAGGATGAAACGTTGACCACACGTGACGGTGCGCTGGCCTTGAGCCGCTCAAGCAGCAGGTTAGTCAACAGGAAGCAAGCGAGGTGGTTGACGGCAAAGGTCATCTCGATGCCGTCGGTATTCTCTTTTCGTTTGGCAAGACCGATCCCGGCGTTGTTTATCAAAACGTCCAGGCGTTGATAGCGATCCTTAAACTCCTGGGCCAGCTTGCGAATCTGTGCCTGCGAGGAGAGATCGGCAAGCATCAAATCAACCGAATCGTTCCCGCTCTCGCGCCTGATCTCGATCCTCGCGGCCTCGCCTCGCTGTTTATCACGGCAGACCATAACCACGGTCGCGCCCATCTTTGCTAATCCCAGGGCGGTCTCCTTCCCAATCCCCGAGTTCGCCCCTGTTACCAGACAAACCTTGTCTTCCATCTTGTTCATCTTAGCCTTCTTGTTTCCGTGTTGATGTTTTTAAAATCTGCCATCGAAGTCGTTGATATGCTATTATTTTTATCATTGATAAATTATAGGTTAAATTTCGAACGATGTCAAATTAATTACAAGTTTATTTTATTGAAGGTTACAGGGGGGCTTCTGTATCGTCTTGGTAAGGGCTTTCGCTTCGATCTTGCGCGGGTTGAGGAATGGCTTGAGTCGCGGGGTGTGCAACCACAAATCATCCGAACCAATAGCGCCAATCTCGAACGTGATGTTGACAGAACTCGGAACCCAGCTACAATTCAAAGTAGAGGATGACGTTGATTATTCTGCCGACGTAGCTCAGCGGTAGAGCAACTCTTTCGTAAAGAGTAGGCCGGTGGTTCGAATCCACTCGTCGGCTGTT
>DAOVCF010000014.1 GCA_030670165.1 Candidatus Stahliibacteriota bacterium
GAGGAGGTAAGGCCGGGCTTCGCGCTGGTCCAGCGCTCACCAGCCAAATTTGCTCTGCTTGCCACCTCAGGCCGGCTTTATCTGTTTGATGCGGCCGGCAATCTTACCGAAGGCTTTCCATTGGAGTTGGGGATAGGTTCGTCCCAGAACGTGATTCCACCAATTGTTGCGGACGTTGACGGCGACGGCGAGCGTGAGATTATCGCCTTCGTTTACGAGTACAACGATTATCGATACGCGGCTATTTCCCAGGATGGAACCGTTAAATACCGCTCAAGCCGCACCTTTGCCTCGCCTGTCACCTCGCCTGCGCTTGCCGACCTTGATTCCGACGGCCTGCCTGAACTCTTATTCGGCTCTGCCAACGGCCTGTGGGCTTTGGATGCCAACGGTGCCGCAGTTTCAGGTTATCCTTTAGTCTTTCCTGAAACCTACGAGGTCCAGGAGCCTTACGAGCACGGCGGATACCTCTACTTTATCACCTTTGAGGAACCATTTGCGTTCCGCTCCTCGCCGGTCGTAGGTGACTTTGACGCGGACGGCGAGGCGGAGATTGCCGCAGGTTCGCCGGATCACGGGGTCTACCTTATCAAACGAGGTGCACGTAAGCCCTACAAAACCCTCTACACCCGCTTCGGTATCGGACAGGCGCTGGCTCTTGCCGACCTCGACGATGACGGAAAACTTGAGGTGATTGCAGGCGCTGAGGGCGGCAAGGTTCACGTCTGGCGCACCACAGGTTCACAGCTTTCCTGGGGCCAGTGGATGCACGATCCGGCCAACACAGGTCTTGTCGAAGATGCATTTTCCGTCCCGGCTGCTCCCTCGCTTCTGCTATCAGGACTCTACGTCTATCCCAACCCGGCTCGGTATCACGCGTACCTCCACGTTGTGCTGGGTGATGTGGATGCGCTCAAGGTTCAGATCATAGACATCTCAGGCAAGCTATTGCGAACCGTAGAACCATCCTTCGATCCAAGCATGGCCAACGACATTCCGCTCGATGAACTTCTCACCGATATTGTTCCCGGATTCTATATCCTTCGCGTTGAGGCCGTCAAAGGCGAAGAGAAAACGGTAAAGCTATACAAACTCGGCGTGATCCGCTAAAGGAGGCCCGGATGAGTTTCATGATCGCTTTGATCTTCGTGAGTGCAGATACCACTCAGATGCCTGATGATGCTCAGGATATGGTAGTTGCGATAACCGAGCCCTCCACGTCCTCCCGCGCAGAAAGGCTCGCGCCACTGGCATCCCTTGTTTTACCAGGGACAGGCGAGCTTATTCGAGGCTACGGGCTAAAAGGCGAGCTTTTTTTGTGGGGCGACGGGCTTGCGATTGCAGGGGCGGCCGGTTTTGGATGGGATGCAGCAAATAAACGCAATTCGTCAAGAAGCATGGCGGTTATTTACGCTGACGCAAATCCCATTAACCGTTCACGAACTTATCTTGGCGCGATGGAGAACTATTTTTCTTCCGACGACTACAACGTCTCTGTGGCCCGCGAGGCCAGAAGCCTTTACCCGGACGATCTTGCGGCCCAGCAGGAGTATATAGCTTCAAACAGTTTTAGGGGCGATGATTCCTGGATGTGGGGCTCGGACTCGTTGTGGACAGAGTTCCTGAACCAGAGGATACGCATGCGCAAGGCGCAGCAGACCTCTACCGCATTTCTGGGGCTTATGCTGCTTACACGGGTTGCGAGCGTGATGGATGTTGCGTTTTTCTCCCCGGTTGGCTCCGGTCGTCTGGGGATAGTTCCCCGGTTCGACATCCCAGGTATTCAACTGACCTGGCGGTTCTGATCCATGCGTTTAGAGACCGACTTCCTTGTTGTAGGGTCCGGGATGGCCGGGTTGTGGTTTGCCTACCGTGTATCTCGCCACGGCAAGGTGCTCGTTCTTACAAAGAAAGACGATTCCGAATCAAACACCAACTACGCGCAGGGCGGGATTGCCGCAGCCCTTGGGTCTGACGACTCCCCCGAGATCCACCTCGAGGATACCATCCGCGCGGGTTATGGTCTCTGCGATCGGCAGGCGGTCGAGGCCATGGTCAAGGAGGGGCCTCGTCTTGTCAGGGAGCTTGAGGGTCTGGATATAGGGTTCTCAACCGAGGGGAATCATCTTCAACTTGGTATTGAAGGCGGACACACAAGACGCAGGGTAGCCCATGCCGCCGATACCACAGGTCAGGCGGTAGAATGGGGACTCATCAAGGCGGTGCGAGCGACCCCCAATGTGACCCTTTACGAGCATCATTTCGTTATCGATCTTTTAACCGATGAGGACGGGCGCTGCTGCGGGGTGCTGAGCTTTGATCGTGAGAGCGGGAAGTTTACAGAGATCCACGCTAAGGTAGTGATGCTTGCCACAGGCGGGCTTTGCAGGATATACGAACACACCACCAATCCGCCGATAGCAACAGGGGACGGCGTTGCCATGGCATGGAGAGCAGGAGCGAAGGTTGCCGATCTTGAGTTCATCCAGTTTCATCCTACCTCGCTTTTCGGCGCCAGGATAGACGGTCGCGCCTTCCTTATATCCGAAGCGGTTCGCGGCGAGGGTGGGATACTTCGGACCCCTGACGGGGAGCGGTTCATGCCCAGGTATCATCCTGATGCGGAGCTGGCCCCGCGCAGCGTGGTGGCACGCGCCATCTACAACGAACTTCGAACGAGAAGGCTTGACTACGTTCTCTTGGATCTTTCATCCATTCCCCCCGCGCACATCCTCAAACAGTTTCCCATGATCGCCGATACCTGTAAGCGTTTCGGGCTTGACATCACGCGTGAGCCTGTCCCGGTGGTGCCTGCGGCCCATTACTCGGTGGGCGGTGTGAGGACCGATCTGTGGGGTAAGACCTCAATCCCTTGCCTTTACGCAGCCGGTGAGTGCGCTCATACCGGGGTTCACGGCGCTAACAGACTTGCATCCAACTCGCTGCTTGAGGCGCTTGTCTTTGCCGATCGTGCTGCCCAGGCCGCTACAACGCAAGAGGACTGTCCTTTGCCGTCCGAGAAGATCAATCCATTCGAGCGCCAACTGCGCGGCATAGAGGATCCATCGCTCCTCAACTCACTTGTTTCCTCTCTAAGGCAAACCATGTGGCGTTTTGCAGGTATAGTAAAGTCCATGAGCCAGATGGAGCAGGGTCGTGCCAGGTTGGCTGAACTCTCCCATGAGCTTGAAGCCCTCTATCCACCTGGAATCTTCAGTCCGGGCATCCGGGAGCTTCGCAACATGCTTTTGGTGGGAGACCTTATCCTGCGCTCGGCACTTTCCCGCAAGGAGTCGCGCGGCCTGCACTACATTGAGGAGTTTCCCGACACCTTGCCTGAAGCATCTCATACTGTTCTATCCCCAAAAGATTAATTTACCCTTACCCCAGCCATCTCCCGATGGGAGAGGGTGTTGCGATCTTTTAACCGAAGGTTAAAAGGAGCATTAAGGGGTCCCCATTCGGAGACGGAGTATCCGAATGTGGTAAAAAAAGGAGCATTTTAACAGGCCAGCCCGACGGCTGGCCTTTAATCTTTTGCGATCTTTTTAGCCTAGGCTAAAAAGGAGCAATTACCAGCGGATCATGTGCAGAGCGTTGTTCCAGTCGGCGAGTATCGCCTGGGTCAAGGAGCCTTCGCTTCTTACTATGACATCCCTCAGATCAAAGGTTCCTACTTCGGAGGTGATATCCTTAGTACCCAGAAGAACAGGGTATAGAGGTTTATCGAGGTCAAGTACCCTGAGGCCATAAGTGCCGTCGGCTACGTAGACTATGTCTCCTGAACTCCAGATTCCATAAGCATTGCTGCCTTTATCCCCTACCCAAAGTGCGGCCTGGTAAGGGCTGGTGGGGTTAGCTACATCCACTACCACGAACCCTTGGGTACCGGCGGCAACGTAGGCGTAATTGCTGGCGACGTACACTCGGTGCGCCTTATCGTAAGTAGAGAAGATGCTTACCGGTTGCATAGGATCAACCGAGGTAGGGTTCCAGCTGAGGATCTCAAGACCCGCGTCTCCTTCAGCCACGTAGATGTAGCTGTTGGTGACGTGGATGTCTTCGGGTATTGAGTAAATGGTGTCGATAAACAGTGCGCCGGGGTTGGTATAGTCAAAGTAGACCAGTGTGTGAGTGGCAGTGGCAGGGTTGGTGCATCCCACAAAGATGGCGCTGCCAAGGGCGAATACCGCTCTGGCCTCCCCACCAAGGGTTTCGGCGGGTATGAACGTCGAGTCAATTGGATTGAAGGGATTGGAGATGTCATAAGACCTGTAACCGGCTTTACCGAACGCCACGTGCAGGAGATTAGTTACGTACAAGTCCCAAGCCCAGGTGCTGTTGTCATTATCGGGATGCGGTATGGTCGGACCGACATCCAGACCGCTGCTACCGATGGTGAAGATCTTGACGCTTTGTTCAAGCGCGGCGCAGAAGACGTAGAGATCCTTGCTAGCCAGACGCACGCCGTGCCCGCCGCCAAGGGACTGCTTGTTGCCTACGTACTCGAAACTCATGGTGGTGAGCGATATCTCGTTTGAGAAGGCTTTATTTCCTGCCGAGTCTATCACTTCCACTGCATAGTAGTAAGGCTTTCCAGGGTTAAGATCGGTATCTGTATAGGTCGTATCGAGGCGTGTATAGCCTTTCCCGTAATCATAAGTCACTACGAGATCATTGTATACCGTGACACCCGGTGTTTCCGATCGGTAAAGCTGATACCCCATCCAGGAGGACTCGGCACTGGTCCACATCAGGGTTGCCTTTCTGGTGCCTATGTCTATAGCGGGAAGCATAGTTACCGCGGAGATACCTTTGTAGGCAACGGTAACGATGAGGGATGAGTCATAGGCGACGCCGCCTCCTTCGTCACTTACGGTGACGTAGAATCGATAAGGGCCTGTCTTGGAAGGCGCCGTCCAATCGAAAGACGCATCTGGGTAGGCAATGCCTCCTTCATCCACCGACTCCCACTCATAGGTGAGCATATCGCCATCGGCATCGATGGCGGTACAGGTAATTGACGCTTTTTCACCGGGTTGCACGGTGCTTGGGGAAGCTGTAACCCCTGAGATGGTTGGCAGATGGTTTCCACAACCTGTCAAAGCTACGAATATCAACGCAACCAAAGCTGCCGAAACGATGAAACGTTTCGCCATGCGACCTCCTTGTCTATTCATGATTAAAATTGTAAGGATTTTTGAGGGTTTGTCAACCCCCCTGTAGAGGTAAACTTAGCAACCCGGAAATCCAGGGATACTTGACGCAGGCGGCTTTTTTTTTATAATCACAATCAGATGGTAAAAAAAGGTCCCGTGTCCAAGTTAAAGGAAGAACTTCGCGCGAAAGAAGCGGAACTTGCGGAGATTCAGTCCCTTATGCTGCGTAAAGCCGCCGAGTTCGATAACGCTCGCAAGCGCTGGCAGCGCGAGCGCGAAGAACTTCGAATCCAGGCCCAGGCCGAGGTGCTGGGAGCGCTGGTAGAGATTTGGGATAACTTCGAGCGCGCCCTGGCGGTAATAAATGAAGATAACGAAAAAACGTTCGATGCATACAGAAAGGGTGTGGGACTTATCTTCTCGCAGTTCTCGGATGCTCTTGCAAAGTACGGGTTAATCCAGTATAGTTGTCTGGGCCAGGGGTTTGATCCTGCCAGGGCAGAGGCGGTGGGGTATGTAGAGGCACAAGAGGTACAGCCCGGGCAGGTGGTGGAGGAACTCAAGAAGGGATTTATGTTGGCTGATCAAGTCCTGCGTCCTGCGCAGGTGATCGTGGCCAGAGAGGTTAAAGAAGAGAAGAAAGAAGCTGAAGCTTCAAAGGATACCACGGACGAAGAGCGACCCCGTGGCGACAAGGAGGATTAAGGAACAATGGCAAAGGTTATCGGTATAGATCTGGGAACCACCAACTCATGTGTGGCGGTGGTTGAGGGGGGGCAGCCGGTTGTGATACCAAATCCTGAGGGTGGACGAACCACGCCTTCGGTGGTGTCCTTTGGCAAGGAGCGTCTTGTCGGCATCCTGGCCAGGCGTCAGGCGGTGCTGCATCCCGATGAAACGATTTACTCCATCAAGCGATTTATGGGCAGGCGCTACTCCGAGGTCGCCGATGAGCGTGAGAAGGTCTCCTTCAAGGTAGTGCCCGCTGACAACGGTGATGCCTGGGTCGAGGTGGATGGCCGTAAGATGGCCCCGCCCGAGATCTCGGCCATGATCGTGCAGTATCTCAGGAAGGCGGCTGAGGCTTACCTTGGAGAACCTGTAAAGCAGGCGGTTATCTCTGTTCCGGCCTACTTCAACGACTCCCAGCGTCATGCTACCAAGGACGCGGGTAAGATTGCCGGACTTGAGGTTCTGCGAATAATCAACGAACCTACCGCCGCTGCGCTCGCCTATGGTTTAGATAAAAAAACGTCGGCAAAGGTGGCGATCTACGATCTGGGCGGCGGAACGTTCGACATCTCCGTTATCGAGGTTGACGTGGAGGCCAAGACCATCGAGGTGCTTTCCACCAACGGGAACACCCATCTTGGCGGCGACGACTTCGATCAGCGGATCATGGATTACATCATTGCCGAGTTCAAGCGTGAGCAGGGGGTTGACCTTTCAAATGATCGTTCGGCCATTGCACGTATCAAGGAGGCGGCTGAGAAGGCGAAGGTCGAGCTTTCCTCCAGTTTAGAGACAACCATCAGCCAGCCGTTCATCGCCTCGGATCCTGATAAGGGTCCCTTGCATCTTGAGATGTCTATGACCCGCACCAAGCTTGAATCGCTTGTTGGCGATCTGGTGGAGGGCAGCTTCGGTCCGGTCAAACAGGCGCTTTCGGATGCAAAGGTTACCCCTGCCGATATCAGCGAGGTGATCCTTGTCGGCGGCCAGACACGCATGCCTATGGTTCAGGAACGTGTCCGTCAGTTCTTCGGAAAGGAACCTCACAAGGGCATCAATCCTGACGAGGTGGTAGCCATAGGTGCTGCCCATGCGGCGTTGGCGGCGTCGCCTGAAGGAGCTGCCGAGGAATCCCTTGTCCTGCTTGATGTAACACCGCTTTCTCTCGGCATAGAAACCCTGGGCGGGGTGATGACTACACTTATCCCTCGCAACACCACCATCCCTACAAGGAAGGCTGAGACCTTCACCACGGCTGAGGACGGCCAGCCTGCGGTGACCGTTCACGTGCTTCAGGGCGAGCGTCCCATGGCTCGAGACAACCGCACTCTCGGTCGTTTCGAGCTTGATGGAATCCCGCCTGCTCCCCGAGGTGTGCCCCAGATCGAGGTCACCTTCGACATAGACGAGAACGGCATCCTGGATGTCTCCGCAAAGGATAAAGGCACCGCAAAGGAGCAATCCATACGCATAACCGCCTCCTCCGGTCTCTCAGATGAGGAAAAGGAGCGTATGGTCAAGGAAGCCGAGGTTCATGCGGCGGAGGATCACAAGCACCGCGAGGTGATTGATGCCCGTAACAAAGCCGACGGGTTCATCTACTCGGTAGAGAAAACCATGCGCGAGGCAGGCGACAAGGTTGCACAGGCCGACCGCAAGGCCATAGAAGAAAAGATTGCCGCCCTCAAGGAGGCGATGAAGGGTGAGGACGTGGCTGCGATCAACAAGGCCCAGGAGGAGCTCCAGCAGGCTTCATACAAGCTCTCCGAGGTTCTCTACAAGCAAGCAGAACCTCAAGCCGGTGGTCCTCAGGCAGGACCTCAACCGGAGCCCGGTCCGGAGCAGGGCGAGGCACAAAAAGAAGCCGAGGATGTTCAGGCCGACTACGAGGTGCTTGACGACGAAGACCCGCAACACACTTCTTAACGAGCGCTATGGGTGTAATGCTTTGATTAATAAGATGTTACAGTTGACTCTCAAAAGTGTCAGATGAATGCTAGCTTGTGGCAGAGTTTGAGTACTCCGAGAATCCTTTCAAGGGCTGAGGAAAGGAGTGTTACGGGTGGCTGCTAAAAGAGACTACTACGAGGTTGTATGCTCCTTTTTGCCTGCGGCAAAAAGATCGCAGAAGTGTATAGAACAGATACTCCTGTCTGTTCACGGCGTGGGGTTGGTACTTCAAACGTCTGGATCTCGACGCCGAGTCGTTGTCTTCGGGGTAACAAGAGGTGGCTGAGAAAAGAGACTACTACGAGGTTTTAGGCGTTTCGCACAACGCCTCTGAAGACGATATAAAGAAGGCCTACCGCAAACTGGCCCGCCAGAATCACCCTGACGCCAACCCTTCGGACCGTGAGGGCGCGCGCGAGCGCTTCAAAGAGATAAGTGAAGCCTACGACGTGCTCTCTAACCCCAAAAAGAAAGAGCTCTACGATAACTTCGGCCACGAAGGGGTGAACCGTCAGTACGGACCGGCCGGCTTCGACATGAACGACTTCTTCCGCCAGCACCGCAGCGAGTTCGAAACGGATTCCATCTTCGGAGACATCTTCTCCAGCCTGTTTGAGGGTTTTTTTGGCTTCGGCGGGACAGGATTCAGGAGAGCCGATCCTCGCCGCAGGATGGGAGGCGACATCCGTATCAGGATCTCCCTCTCTTTAGAAGAGATCGCGGAAGGTGTTAACAAGAAGGTTCAGGTTTCCCGCTACGATCGCTGCGAGGCGTGCGTGGGCAAGGGCGGACACAACCCTCAGACCTGCTCCACCTGCCAGGGCCGCGGACAGGTGGTTACCGTTTCCCGCTCCTTCTTTGGTTCGTTCCAGCAGCGCCAGACCTGCCCGGCTTGCCGCGGGACAGGCGAGACCTTCAGAGAAACCTGCAAGGAGTGCAGTGGTTCCGGCAGGGTCAAGAAGTCCCATAAGATAGAGATAAACATCCCTGCCGGGGTATCCGCAGGCAACTACATGCGTATGAGGAACGAGGGACATTGGGGTCCGGGTGGGCGCGGTGACATCATAGTCGAATTTGAAGAAAAGGCCCATGACCTGTTCCGCAGGATCGGCGACAATGTCATGATCGAGGTTCCCATATCCTTTACACTCGCTGCACTTGGCGGCCCAATAGAGGTTCCGACCCTCAACGGGAATAAGAAGGTAAAGATTCAGCCCGGCACCCAATCGGGTGCCGTCTACCGCATCCACAAACAAGGCATAGGGCATCTTAACGGCGGCAAGGGCGATGAGCTTGTTCGCATCGTCGTTCACACACCGAAACGGGTCTCCGCCGATCAGCGAAAACTCCTCAAAGAGCTTGCCTCAAAGGACTACAAAGTCCCCAGACCTCGTAAACCAGAGCGATGAAGGAACTTTTCTACGCACCATCTCGAATGATCTCAGGCCGCAGGATAACGATTCGTGGTGAGGAGGCGCACCATATCTTCAAGGTGAAGCGTCACCGGCGGGGGAATCGTATCCTTGTGACCGACGGGGAAGGCTCCGAGTATCAGGTGCTTGTAAGCTCGGTCTCGGACAGCGTGGTGGAAGGTCAGATCATCACCACCCTTCGGAAACCACGTGAACCTCTGCTTGAGGTAACGTTGGCTTTCGGCATAATAAAGGCCCCACGGATCGAGACACTGTTCGAGAAATGCACCGAGATGGGAGTCAACGCTTTTCAACCGCTGGTTACATCACGCACCGTCCCTGAATGGGAGGAGGAGAAGAAAGTGCCGCGCTTCGAGAGGATTATCGTTTCCGCCATGAAACAGTCAATGCGTTCGGTAGCCCCGCAAATCCTCCCCCTACTTGACTTGCGCGATTTTCTTACTATAATACCTGATTATGATCATACCTTGGTGGCTTGGGAAGAAGCGCGTCACCAGCTGAGAGAAAGATTGACGAAAAGGCGCGTCAGGCGTCTTTTGTTGGTAATAGGTCCTGAGGGCGGTTTTGCGCCTGATGAGATAGAGTGGCTTAGCGCTGCCGGGGTCAAGGTCTTTTCGTTGGGGCCGCGCAGGCTGCGATCGGAAACCGCAGCTTTAGCTGCCCTGGCGAATGTCTACAATCTCTACGATGCCTAACGACGCACCGCATCAAAGCTGCGACGGCGTCGTTTTGGAAGAATGCATTCCAAAAGCGTTCTTCATGGATATGAATAAAGAACCCTTAAACGCCGTAGAAAGGAGGTGAATCTATTGGCAGGTATTAGTGTCCGCGAAGGCGAGTCGTACGAGAGTTTTATGAGACGATTTCGCCGCGCCTGTGAAAAGGCGGCGGTTTTGCGTGACTACAAGCGTCATCAATTTTATGAGAAGCCGAGCGAGAAACGCAAGCGCAAGATAATCGAGGCCCGGCGCAGGGCATGGCGTCGTCGTCAGAAGGAGCGGTACTAGGGTGATTGCCACAGAGACGTTCGAGCGTCTCGATTTTGCGCGTATCCGCACTATCCTGAGCGAGAAGTGTGCAACGATACGTGGCAAGCGGCGTGCAGAGGTCTTGGCTCCCTGCCGGGGTGCCCAGCAGGCCAGAAGGCGGTTTGCCGAGACCGAGGAAGCACTACGCTTTCCTCACACGTTGCCCTTCGGCTTATGCGCACCCGGTGACGAACTGCTTGCAAAGCTTGAGAAGGAAGCCTACCTATCACCTTTAGAGTTCCTGAAACTGGCTCAGGTTCTGGAGGGGCTTGAACGTATTGCCCGTCTGCTTGCTTCAGCCAGACGGGAAGAGTTTCCTCTTTTGAGAGAAACGGGTGACATGCTTACTACCTTTAAGGATCTGGGTACGCGTATAACGGCAACGGTGGACGAGGAAGGTGTCAAGGAATCCGCCTCCCCGCGTCTGGGAGAATTAAGGCGGGCTATGGCTGCGGGACGCAAGGAGGTTCTGCGCACCCTTGAGGCGTCGGTTGCTTCTGGCAAAGAGATATTTCAGGATTCGCCCATACACTTCCGCGAGGGCAGGCTTGTGCTTGCCGTGCGCAGGGACCGTGAGTCCGAGCTCGAAGGCATAGTGCACGGCACATCAAGCGGCGGGGCAACGGTTTTTGTTGAGCCTTTCGAGACCGTTGCCGCTAACAACCGATTGCGTCGTCTTCGTGATGAAGAACGCGAGGAGGTTGAACGCGTGCTTCGAGCGCTTGCCGGAGCCGTCCGGGAAAACCTTGCGGATATACGCGCCAGCCTTGATGTGGTTGCCGAGCTTGACTTCATCTTTGCCAGAGCGGAGTGGGCGAGGCGCTTTAAGGCTGCCGAGGTAGATCCGGCAGGCGAGGTAATGGAGCTTCTTGCCGTTCGACATCCCTTGCTCGCCCTAAAGCGAGAGGTAGTTCCGCTTGACCTTAAGCTTGATCCTTCCGTCCGGGTGCTTCTTATCTCCGGCCCCAACGCTGGCGGCAAAACCGTTGTTCTCAAGACAATCGGGCTTGCGGCCTTGTTTTCTTCCTCCGGGCTTCACGTGCCTGCCTCTCGCGACACCCGCATCCCCTTCTTCCGCAAGGTTTTCATGGACATAGGGGACGAGCAGTCCATTGACGACGATCTATCAAGCTTTACCGCGCACCTTGCCAACCTGCGAAAGATACTTGCGCAGGCGGACGAGGAGTCGCTTATCCTTTTGGACGAGCTTGGCGCATCAACCTCGCCTGAGGAGGGGGGCGCCCTGGGTATGGCGGTTCTTGCAGCCCTTGCCAGGAAAGGCGCAACGGTGATAGCCACAAGTCACCTTGAGTCTCTTAAGTACTTCGTAGAAGAGAATTCCTCGATGCAGAACGCAGGCATGGAGTTTACCGATCACCCGACCTACCGGCTCATCGTGGGTATTCCGGGTACGTCCAACGCGCTTGAGGTCGCTGACGAGGTAGGATTTCCCAGTCAGGTGCTTGAGGAAGCGCGCAGTTTCTTGAGGCCTGAGCTTCTGGAGTCCTCATCGTTGATCGCCAAACTCTCCAGCGAACACCGCAAGGCCGAAGAACTGCGTGAGGGGCTTGAGGCAAATCTCAAGGAGACAGCTCAGGCAAAGGCCCGCTACGAGCGCGAGGGGACCGAACTTGCCGAGCGGCGCAAGCGGTTTGATGCCGAGATGATTAGGGAGCGCGAAATGCTGCTTTCTGAGGCACGCCGCGAGATTGAGAACCTGGTGCGAGAGATAAAAGAAACCCAGGCCTCACGGGAATCCATCCTTAGAGCCAAGGAGTTCGTGGACGCTCAGGGTTCTGCCCTGAGAGCGGATCAAGAGGAGACAGAACAGTCCAGGACAGCCCCAGGATTAGCAGAAGGCCTAAGGGTTAGCTCACGTCGGCTTAAGCGCGAAGGGGTGATAGCCGAGATCAATGAGCGCTCCGGCGAGGCCTTGGTTGAGTTCGGTACCCTGAAGATGGTCAGGCCTTTGAGTGACCTTTCTCCTGCCGAGGGAGAGTTCAAAGGGTCCCTGACCGAAGTGAACTCATCTGCCGGAATACAATCGGATGCGGAGTTTAATCCCAGGCTTCATCTTCGAGGGATGTACGCAGATGAGGCATACGATCGTCTCCTGGTACACGTCAGCGAAGCTTTAGCCCTTGGGGTCAGTGAGGTGGCCATAGTTCACGGCAAAGGGACCGGGGTGCTTCGCAGCATGGTGATGGAGTTCGCAAGGCGGGATAAGCGAGTTTCCTCGTTCAGGGTAGGCGAACCTTTTGAGGGAGGCGACGGCGTGACCGTGTTGAAGCTGGCGTCATGATTCCTCAGGAGGTAATCGAACGGGTTCGCGCCGAAACCGATATCGTCGGGCTTATCGGTTCCTACGTAAAGCTCAAGCGTTCAGGCAAAAGCTTTGTCGGGCTTTGTCCTTTTCATCAGGAGAAGACCCCATCCTTCAACGTAAGCCCTGATCGTCAGGCCTACTACTGCTTCGGGTGCGGTGCAGGTGGGAACGTCATCACCTTCATCATGAACTACGAGAACCTGGGGTTCCCCGAGGCGGTTAAGCAGTTGGCCGAGCGATTGGGTATAAGGATCGAATACACGGCTGAGGACGATCCAACGAAGCCTATGGTTGATGCGCTGGGGTTGGCTCACAAGATCTATACCGAAACCCTCTGGTCACAGGACGGTTTAGATGCTCAGCGTTATCTGGTCGAACGAGGTTTGAATAGGGAAACGGTCAAGGGGTTCGAGCTTGGTCTTGTGCCACACGATACCTCGCCTCTTCTTTCAAGAGCCAGAGAGGCAAAGCTTGCCACCAAGGTTTTAAGCGATGCCGGGGTCCTGGGCAGCAGTTCAGGTAGGCTTTATCCCTTTCTTGCCGGACGCATCGTATTTCCCCTGCGGACGCCTTCAGGCAGGCTTGTGGGGTTTTCAGGTCGCGTGTGGGGAGATGATCCCAATCCTGCCAAGTACGTCAATACACCTGAAACCAGGCTGTTTAAGAAGGGCAGGCTTCTTTACGGACTTCACAAGTCACGGCCCTATCTCAGGCGAGAAGGTGCTCTGCTTGTGGAAGGACAGATGGATGTCTTAAGACTTGCACAGGAAGGGTTCCACAACGTGGTGGCGCCCCTGGGAACGGCCTTCACAGGCGGGCAGGCCAAGGTCCTTTCACGGTACACGGATAAGGTTATCCTTGTCTTTGACGGTGACGAAGCCGGACGCAAGGCCGCGCAGAGGGCGCTTGCAGAGGTGCTTGCAGCCGATCTTGACGTAAAGCTTCTCCTGCTTCCAGAAGGCGAAGACCCCGACTCCTTTCTTGCCTCTCACTCCTCACAGGAGTTCAACTCTTTGCTCGAACAAGCCCAGGAACCCATGGGGTTCGTCTATAACCTGCTTTCTCCTTCCACAGCCGCAGATCGAAAGAAAGCCGCCGAGGCTATGGTATTACTTATCAGTCGTATGCCTGATCGCTTACGTCGCGAATTGTACCTTGACGAGGCGGCAAACCTTATTAGAATTGATAGGAAGGTGTTGGCAGAGCTGGCGAGACCCGCTAAGTCAGGGAATGCGAAGAGTCCAAAACCGGTTACCGGCTCCCCGGATCCTGAGGAAAGGCTGTTGAGGATGATGATTCAAAAAGCCGAGTTTGTTCGTCTGGCTGTCAAGAATCTTCCGTTATCTTTGTTTCCCGAGGGGGAGAGACGGGGGTTTTTAGAAAAGCTCTATGGTGTGGCCGCTCGCAAAGGGCAGTTTAGCACAGGAGAGATACTGGATTTGCTCTCGCCCGAGATGCAGAGTCAGGTTTCTCGGTGGAGTTTTTCAGATGTCAGCTACTCATGCGAGGAGTTCGCACGCGCGTTAGAGCACTACCTTTACAGGCGCAGACGAGATGCCCTGCGTTGTGAACTTAAAGAAGCCGAACGTTCAGGGGATGCTGAGCGCGCACGCAGCATCCTTGTTCAGTTGAATGAGTTAGATAAGGAAAGCAACAAAATCTATCAGGAGATATGAATAAGAAAGCAAACGTTCAAGCAGCCGCGATAACCCTAAGCGGCAGAGAGGTTGCGGATAAGATCCTTACCCAGGTTAAGGATCGCCGGACTATAACCTATAAGGAACTTGAGAGCTATCTGCCCGAAACCTACGTTTCCTCTGAGGAGGTAGATGAGATAATAGTAAGGCTTAGAGAACACGGGGTAAAACTTGTGGCAGAGGGTGAGATTATCCATGAGGGACCAAAGGAGAAGACCTACAAGCTTCCTCGTGCCAGGGGGCGCAAGGATTCTACCCGGTCGTACTTCAAGGAACTCAACAAGTTCGGGCTCCTTACCAAGCAAGATGAGGTCCGTTACTCCAGCCGGATGGAAGAGGGTTACATTCAGCTGCAGCATGAGATATTGGGAACCTCGGGGATGCTTGATCAGCTTCTTGAGCAATGCAGAGCGGTGGAGGATGGGGAGGCGCACGTGGACCAGATCGCTAAGCCTGACATCGACTCGGTCATCGATAAGAGGCTATACCAACGCTGGAAACAGGGTTTTATTCGTAACTTCCATAAACTTGGAGAGTTAAACGAGCAGCTGCGTGAGGCGACCCGGCGACGCAACAGGACCAAGGAAGAGGAGAGGGGTTTAGAGAAACTGCGTGATAAGATCCATAAGAAAGTAATGAATCTTTCCCTGCAATACGAGATGGTCAAGGAATACACCGAGCGATACAAACGAGAGATCTCCGAACTTATCACGATGGCCAGTCGTGTTGAGGGACTCAAGGCGAAGGCTGCCCGAACCGCCTCCGCATCAGCCAGCCCCGAGTTCCACGAAGCTCGCACGGAACTGCGTCGCGCCGAGCGCAACTTCGGGCGAACCGTAAAGGAAACAAGAGAAAGCCTTGCTCGCTTGGAACAGATGGAGGCAAGCATCCTGCGTGCCCGCGACCGGATGATCGAAGGCAACGTTCGCCTGGTTATCTCCATCGCCAAGCGATACACCAACCGGGGGCTTGAGTTCATAGACCTCATCGCCGAAGGCAACTGCGGACTCATCAAGGCGGTTGAGAAGTTTGACTACAAGAAGGGTTATAAGTTCTCTACCTACGCAACATGGTGGATCAAGCAGGCAATCACCCGGGCAATCGCCGATCAGTCTCGCACCGTCCGCGTGCCTGCTCATATCATAGACGCTATAAACAAAATAACCCGTGTATCACGGCGCTTTATACAAAAACACGGCCGCATGCCCGCTCCACACGAAGTCTCCCACTATCTCCCAACCTTTACCGAGGACAAGGTCAAGTTCCTCACCAACATAGCGCAGTATCACGTTTCTCTTGACAAGGCAATAGATGACGACAACTCCTCGTTTGTCGGCGACTTCATCTCCGACGACAAGACCCCGGTTCCCACCTATCACGCGGCGCGTTCGGTTCTGGATAATCGGATCGATGACGCCCTGGCCACGCTTTCAAAGCGCGAGGAGACGGTCTTAAGGCTTCGCTTCGGGGTTAATGATGGTGTTCAGCGCACGCTTGAGGAGGTTGGTCAGATCTTCAACGTGACCCGTGAGCGCATCCGACAGATCGAGGCAAAGGCGTTAAAAAAACTTCGCGACCCCTCCAGGCGCAAAATTTTTGATCCCTTAAAGGAACTGCTGCGGTAACCCTCATTAATACGTAATTTAAGGCCGCCCGAGGGCGGCCTTTTTTATACCCCACTGGACTCAAAAACACTAAAATCCGGTAAAAAAAGCTGGTCAAAAAGGGGACAAAAGATGGACAAAAACTGGACAAAAAGGGGACAGGAACGCGACTGCGTCGCAATATCAAAAGTCAAAATGCAAAATGCAAATTTAAGGGGCTGACGACAGAGGCGCGACTGCGTCGCAATATCAAAAGTCAAAATGCAAAATGCAAATTTAAGGGGCTGACGGCAGGGGCGCGACTGCGTCGCAATATCAAAAGTCAAAATGCAAAATGCAAATTTAAGGGGCTGGCAGCAGGGGCGCGACTTCGTCGCAATTGCAAAATGCAAAATGCAAATTTTAAAATGATGGGACGGATGCGAAACAGACGTCTGGGGTGTAAAAGCTGGTCAGAAGTTGGTCAAAAAGGGGACAGGAACGCGACTGCGTCGCAATTGCAAATATCAAATTGCAAAATGGAGCGGCTCACGGCTGACGGCTAATAGCTCACGGCGGACGTCTGGGGTGAAAGGATGGGGGAGAGAGTTAAGGAAAAGAGCCAAGCGTCAGCTTGGCTACAGAAGTTGATTTTAAGACTTGACATGAGGGAAATATAGTGTATAGTTGTGCAAAAGGAGTGATGAATGCCTGTGGAACCTGTTTCAGAAAAATCAAAACAACAAAAGGGGATTACAGGGATTACTGTTTGTGGCTTCAAATCTCTTTACACAGAAAAGGACCTTGAAATAAAACCTCTTACTCTTCTTGCAGGCGAAAACAACTCTGGAAAATCAAGCATTATGCAACCGATTCTTTTGATGAAACAAACGCTTGAAAGCAAATATGACCCTGGGGCTCTTCTGCTTAATGGGCCAAATGTCAGGTTTACAAAAGTTAACCAATTGCTTTCATACCCAGGTGGGAGAGAATGCGGGGACAGCTTCTATGTGGGAATGAAATCAGGCGACAGATCAATAACAGCTCATTTTAAAAAGAAAGAGAAGATTTTTATAATTAAGAAAGCTGATTATTCAGATGATGAAGGACCAATTAACTTAAAGCCTGGGATGCAACATTCCGAAGTGGCTGAAATAGAGCATCCCGTAATACAAGATATGCTCCGTACGTTCGAAAAAATAGATAAAGCAGCAAAGGGAAAGGGGAAATCCGAGCTGTCCGTTGAGCAAGATAGGTGTTTTTTAACGGTAGTTGCAAATATACAAGGTGGGCATAGTTTAGGTTTGGTTTACACAGGAAGGTTATTCCAATGGGAAATAAGCAGGGTTATTCATGTACCAGCTGCAAGAGGAAACCCACAAAGAAGTTATCCAGTTACGGGTGTGGGTCCAACCTACCCTGGTACTTTTGGGGAATACGTAGGTGGAATTATAGCTTATTGGCAAGAGGAAGAAAAAGACAAATTGAAGCAACTTACAAAGTTCCTTAGGACTTTGGGGTTAACTTGGACTGTTAAAGCAAAGCAGATTGATGCGACACAGATTGTTTTAAGAGTTGGTCAATTAAAAACGTCAAGCAAGAGCGCACATGAAGTCAATATAGCTGATGCAGGTTTTGGGCTGTCACAATGTATGCCCGTTCTTGTCGCTCTCCTTGCTGCAGATGAAGGGCAAATGGTTTACCTTGAAGAGCCAGAAATCCATTTACATCCAAATGCCCAATTTGAATTAGCAAAAGTCCTTGCTTATGCTGTTTCGGAGAAAGGCGTTAAAGTTGTTGTTGAGACCCATAGTTCCTACTTATTATTAGGTTTGCAAACACTTATTGCAAAAGGGGAACTCAGTAGCGATTTGGTCTCACTTAATTGGTTTGAAAGAGATGAACTTGGTGAAACAATCATTAGAAAAGGAAGTTTCGATAAGATAGGCAGATACGGTGAATGGCCAGTAAAATTTGACGACATACTCCTGAAAAAACAAAAAGAATATTACGACGCCGTAAGAAGGAAATTAAGAAAGGAAAAACAGAGGGGTATTGATTTCAAATAATTCTAAGAAATTGGTGGTAGATACTTGTATCCTTACTACAGCAAGCGATGCTTGTGAACTAGGTTCCCTTAGTGATTCATGTTGGTTGTTTCTAGAGCTATTAATACAAAGCATACATAAGGCAGTATTATCGAAAGACTTAGAAAAGCAGTGGAATGAAAGCATTACTTATACCACTAAAGGTGGGGTAACCAAACATTTAATCCATGCAAGTACATGGCGTAATAGGTTAATATCAACAAAAACCCTTGAGCTTTTACCTAACAAAACAAGGGATTATTACTTACGTGCGCGAATAAAATCTTTGAATAAGTACCCATCTATGCGTTCTAAGACAGAAAAAATGTTGAAAGATGTTCTTCTTATCGAACTTGCTTTGTTAATTGATCGTATTATTGTTTCCGTTAATTGGAAAGATAGGAAAAAATTTTGCGAAGCAACAGCGTATATAAGAAAATTAAAACCGATTGTTTGGGTAGACGCACATAAACACAGGCCTTACATTAAATCATGGCTTGCAAGTGGGGCAAACCCGGTAGATGAGTGGAAGTTAGGTTATCAAGCCCCCTAGCCCCGTCATATCACCTTATAGCTAACAGCTCACGGCGAACGGCAAGAGCGCGCTGACGCGCGCATTGCAAATATCAAAATGCAAATTGCAAAATGTAAATTGCGAAGTGCCCGCTCTGCGGGTGCAAAATGCGAAGTGCTACCGGCATCCCCCTCCCCTTTACCCGACTGGGGCACTTACGCCACCAGGGAGGGGGAACTTTTACCCCACACGTCTACTTCGTAGCCGTGCGGGGACCCCGGATATTTACCCCACAAAGGTACTTCGTCCCTTTGCGGGGACCCCGGAGTTAATGCTCCTTTTCTCGCAGGGCGAGAAAAGATCGCAGACCCTCACCACTAACCCCTCTCCCAAGGAGAGAGGGAAGGGGCAGGGATTATTCCCAGCGGTTATTCTTCGATTTCTTTCGCTTCTCGTTTGTATTTTGTAAGGAGGTCGTTAAGTTCGGAAAGTGGGTCGTCCTTATCCTTCACCTCCTCCTTCTGTTCCTTCCCTTTCCCCTCATCCTTACCGGACGCCAGTCTGTACTGGTGGGTGTAGCCGCGTCCATGTTTGCGGGCAGGGAACCTTTCAATCAGCCCTAACCGGCAGAGTTTTGCAAGCGCGCGGCGGATGGTCCTAAACGTTATCTTCCCCTCGGTCTCCTTGAGTATCTCGTATACGGTCAACACGGTCCAGCTGAACCTGAAGGATTCCAGAACCTTTCTCTGCTTCTCGGTCAGTGATTGTGGGAGGAGTTTTATTGCCATGATATAATACTAGTCAGGCGAGTGACGAACACCATTAAAAGCTGAATAATATACCCCAAACGAATGCTCCTTTTCTCGCAGGGCGAGAAAAGATCGCAGGGAGATGTGCTCCTTTTTACCTCCGGTAAAAAGATCGCAG